>JAUYHF010000046.1 GCA_030690165.1 Deltaproteobacteria bacterium
AGTATTTTTAATTATATTGAAATATTCTATAATCGAAAGAGACGTCACTCAACACTGGGGTATCTTTCTCCAGTATCTTATGAGCTCGAATCTATGGTAGCCTAACCTAACTTAGTGTCCTTAAATTCGGGGGAAGTCCACATTGTGTTCTGAAGTCTGAAATGTGAGTCATAACATGAAAAAAAACATCAAACTCCCAGAAACCGAAGAAGGCACAGTTTTATTCAACGTTGACCCTATCATTATTAAGCAGCATTACGAGATAGATTATATCCATTCCTATGCCCAGGATTCGCCATTCTTTGTCGGTCTGACAAAGAAGAAGCTTTTAGGCAGTAAATGCACCGGATGTGGTTATATCTATGCCACACCCAGAGGGCACTGTATGGAGTGCGGGGCGAAGACTGACTGGTTTGAGCTTCCCCTGGATGGGAAGCTCCATACGTTTACTACCTGTCACTTCGGAGGCGAGGCATTTTTAAAGGAGACGCCGTTCACATTAATCCTTGTGGAGTTTACCGGTGTGAATACCCTCTTCCTTTCCAGGCTTGTCGGAGCAGAGCCTGAGGAGGTAAAGATAGGGATGAAGGTAAGGGCTAAGTTTTTGCGGAACTGCAAATTTAAACCTACGGATGTATATTTTGTGCTGGCATGAGAAAACCGCTCTGGACGCCTTCAGAAGAACGAAAAGCAGAGGCAAATATTACAAGGTTTATAGGCCTTGTAAATAAGCTCTATGGTCTGAGAATCGGTTCTTATGACGAACTATATAAATGGTCAGTAGAACATATTCAGGATTTTTGGGCAGCCGTATGGGACTTTGTGGATATCAAGGCATCTGTGTATGATACCGTAGCAGATGATTTGGTCAAATTTCCAGGCGCGAGGTGGTTTCCTGGCTCACGACTCAATTTTGCAGAAAATCTTCTTAGGTTCAGGGATAGCCGGTTAGCGTTTATATTCAGGGGAGAAGGCCTGAAATCAGGCAGGATGACCTATGCGGAACTCTATGGTTCTGTAGCGCGCCTTGCCGCTTCTCTTCGCAATTTAGGAATTACAGCCGGAGACCGCATTGCTGCATATATGCCAAATCTGATAGAGACTCCCATTGCCATGCTTTCTGCTGCAAGCATAGGCGCTGTATGGTCTTCCTGCGGAACAGAGCTTGGCCCAAAAACAGTTCTTGACCGCTTTAGCCAGATTGAGCCAACAGTTTTATTCACCGTAGACGGGTATTTTTATAAGGGGAAGGTGTTTGATGTCTTGCCCAATGTAGAGAAGATTGCTGAAGGCATACCGTCACTGAAAAAGGTTGTTGTGATTCCATATAGAGGAGAACGACCTAATATAAGCTGCATCCCCCATGCAGTGTTTTATGATGATTTCATATCTCAGGGCAAACAAACTGATATTCGGTTCGAACAACTATCTTTTGATCATCCTGTGTATATAATGTTTTCTTCAGGAACAACAGGCAAACCCAAGTGCATGGTTCAAGGGGCTGGCGGCATACTGATAAATCACCTTAAAGAGCTTATACTCCATACTGATTTGAAACGCGAAGATAGGATAACCTATATCACCTCTCCAAGCTGGATGATGTGGAACTGGTTAATAAGTTCTTTAGCCGTAGGATCCACTATAGTATTATATGAAGGCAATCCAATACACCCCGATTGGGGTGCTATGTGGAGATTGATTCAGGATGAGCAGATATCAATCTTTGGCTGTAGCGCAAGCTATATCAATTATCTAAGAGGCATAGGGGCCAAACCGGGGAAGGACTATAATCTGTCATCGCTGCGGGAGATATCCCAGACCGGCGCCCCACTTTCAAGCCAGGGATTTGAATATGTGTATCGGGAAATAAAACAAGACATGCATCTTAATTCCATCTCAGGCGGCACAGATATAAATGGCTGTTTTGCTGCCGGGACACCGATTCAGTCTGTCTATGCCGGGGAACTGCAGGGGCCGGCCTTAGGCATGAAGGTGAAGGCGTATGATGAAAAGGGCAATGCAGTGGTTGATAAAGAGGGAGAGCTTGTGTGTGAGTCCCCGTCCCCGTCTATGCCTCTTTATTTTTGGGGGGATGATAATGGCAAAAGATATAGGGATGCCTACTTCAGCGCCTATGCCAATGTTTGGCGGCATGGCGATTGGATTATCATACACAGTGATACAGGCGGGATAACCTTTTTGGGGCGATCTGACTTTACGTTAAAGCCTTCTGGTGTGCGCATTGGGTCGGCGGAGATATACAATGTGATAGAAGGGTTTAAAGAGATTGCTGATAGTATGGTTGCAGGGCATGACTGGAAAGGGGACCAGCGTATTATCCTCTTTGTGAAACTTGCCCGGGGGTGTCAATTAACCGAGGACTTGAAAAACCGGATTAAAAGGTCCCTGCGTAATGAGGCGTCGCCAAGGCATGTTCCAGATGTAATCATCGAGGCGCCGGATATCCCCTATACCTTCAATATGAAGAAGGTTGAGAGCGCGGTCTCAAACATGATAAATGGCAGACCTGTAACGAATCGGGATGCGCTTGTGAATCCAGAATCTCTGGGATTCTATGAAGCAATTGTTCATGAACTTCAAAAAGAGTAGAATAGGTTTTGATTTTGAGATTTGACATTGGAGTTTTATGCGAGATATTTCCTTTTTTTTTAATCCAAGGTCTGTGGCGATTATCGGTGCATCGCCGATGCATGGCAAGCTCTCCCATGCAATAATGGATAACCTGAGAGAGACTGGTTACGAGGGGTCTGTATATCCGGTCAATCCACATTACAAGTCTGTCAATGGCATTACGTGCTATCAGTCCATCACCCATATTAAGGAAGATGTTGATATCGCTGTTGTTTGTGTGCCTGCTTCTGCAGTGCTGGATGCATTGAATGATATTGTTAGAAAAGGGGTGATGGGGGCAATTATTGTGAGCGCAGGTTTTAAAGAGGTCGGTGGCGAAGGAGCTGTTTTAGAACAGAGGATATATAAGATTGCCAGCGACGCGGGTATCAGGATTATGGGCCCTAATTGCCTGGGCATATTTGACAATATATCCAAGCTTGATACGTTTTTTATTCTCAGGGAAAGAATCAAGAGGCCGCCGGTAGGCGGGTTATCTATCTTATCTCAGAGCGGTTCATTTGCAGGCACGATAATTGATACGCTTGCGGCAGAGGGATTGGGCGTCGCAAGGGTTGTGAACTATGGCAACAGGGTGGATGTGGGTGAGTCAGACTGTCTGGAATATCTTGCAGAAGATGAAACAACGAAGGTTGTCGGCCTCTATATGGAATCGGTTGATGACGGCAGGCGATTTTTAGAGGCAGCGAAAAGGTGTGCGAATGAAAAACCGGTATTTGCCATTAAGGTTGGGAGGCATGGCGCCGGCGCATCTGCTGCAAGATCTCATACAGGGGCCATTGCAGGGAGGTATGAGATTTACCGTGCAGCCTTTAAGAAGGCAGGTATAATAGAGGTTAGAAGTTATAGCGAATTCTTAGATGCATGCAGGGTTTTGGGTAGGCAAAGGCGCGCAAACGGGAAGAGGGTGCTGATAATAACCGATGGGGGCGGTATGGGTGCGAGTATTGCTGATGCGTGTGAAGATATGGGGCTTTATGTTGCAGAACCGTCTGATATGCTCAAACAAACTATTATGCCTAAACTTCCCCTTTTTTGCACGTTGGCAAACCCCATCGACCTGACCGGCAGTGTGACCGATGATGATTATGTAATGGTTCTTAAAGAGGGGTTGAAGGGGTATGATTTAGCTATCGTGATGGTATTGTGGGGGCCGCCTGGTCTTACGGACAGGCTTGTTGCCATGCTGGCAGATGCCTCTCGGGAGCTGGATAAGCCTATTATTATCTGCAGTCCGGGCGGGGAATATACCAGAAGAAAAAACAAGATGTTTGAAGAGGCCGGATTACCTGTCTTTTCCAGCCCTGAAGAGGCTGCAAGGGCAGCGAGGCTGTTGGTAAATGACAAACAATAAGAACAACAAAATAGTTGACAATCCAAAAACCTTGTTTTATTATTGTGCAATCAAATTGGCGTAAAGGAGAAAAATATGTCTGAAAAGGTTTTAAATGTTACTGACAAATCATTTGACCTGGAGGTTTTAAAATCTACCACCCCTGTGCTTGTAGATTTTTGGGCTACATGGTGCGCCCCGTGCAGGGCTATTGCACCGATTGTTGAGGAGATGGCAGAGACATATAGCGGCAAGATAAAGGTGGCAAAGATGAATGTAGATGAAAATCCATCCACACCGGGAAAATACGGAGTTAGAGGCATTCCAACACTGGTGTTGTTTAAAAACGGCGAGGTTGTGGATCAGGTTGTAGGCGCAGTGCCTAAAAGCCAGATAAAGGGGCTTATAGAAAAGGTTGTAAGCTAATAACTCTCATATCTGTTCGTTATCGGCATCCTTCTGTCCTTACCCAGGGCGCGTGGTGTAATCTTTATGCCGGGCGGAGACTGACGTCTCTTGTATTCTGACGCATCCACCATCTTTATAACCTTTTTAATTATTGCCTCATTAAAACTCATCTCTTTAATCTCATCAAAACCCTTGTCATCTTCCACATACGCCTTTAATATTGGGTCTAATATCTCATATGGCGGGAGTGTATCCTGATCCGTCTGGTTTGGCCTCAATTCCGCGGTGGGCGCCTTTATTAAAACCCTTTCCGGAATTACCGCCTTTCTTGCAATTGAATTTATATATTTCACCAATTCATAAACTAACATCTTCGGGACATCTTTTATTACAGCAAACCCGCCTGCCATGTCGCCGTAAAGTGTTGCATAGCCTACGCTCATCTCGCTCTTATTGCCTGTAGTCAGCGTAAGCCAGCCGAATTTATTTGAGATTGCCATGAGGATATTTCCCCTTATCCTTGCTTGTATATTTTCTTCTGTCGCATCGGCCTTCTTTTTCTTAAAGACAGGCTCCATCAACCTCAGGTATTCTCCGAATACATCCTCTATTGGAATAGTTGTAAATTCTATGTCAAGGTTCTTTGCCAGCGCCAAGGCATCTTCCCTGCTTTCTTTTGATGAATACTGAGACGGCATAAACACGCCTGTTACATTCTTTTTCCCAAGCGCATCTTTTGCAATCACTGCAACCAGCGAGGAATCCACGCCGCCGCTTAAGCCTGCAACCACATGCCTAAAGCCGTTCTTTCTGACATAATCCTTTACGCCGAGGACAAGGGCATTATAAACCTCTTCCAAAGGCTCTAACACAGAGGCCTTGCAGCCTTTTATCGGCTTTTTTTTCTTTACAGCCAAACTATCATGGAGGATTACCTCTTTTACTTTCCCACCCTTTGCTTCACCCAATGAAAGCCTTTCCTTCCTTCTCCTCGGGTCATGCAGACGGTCTCTGAATATGCCTTCCGCATCAATGTCAGCAAGAATCAAATCCTCTTCAAACGGCTTTCCTCTTGCGATGACATTCATCTTCTCGTCTATAATCATGCTCTGGCCGTCAAATACAAGCTCATCCTGGCCGCCGGTCATATTCAGATATGCAACGATTACATCATTGTCAGCCGCCCGCGTGCTAACCATCTCTTCCCTGAATCTTGCCTTTCCCATATGATACGGAGAGGCGTTTATATTTATGATAACCTCTGCGCCTGCTATGGCCTGCGCCCTCGCAGGGCCTTCCTGATACCATATGTCCTCGCATATGCCTATGCCGATGGTAATACCCCTTAATACAATATTCAAGGGCGCAGCGCCTGCCTGAAAGTATCTGTCCTCATCAAACACGCCGTAGTTTGGCAGAAACATTTTATGATAAACAGCCGCGACCCTGCCTTTATGGATTACTGCTGCGGCGTTATAGAGGTCTTCTTTGCTGTCAACAAACCCGACAACTGCTGTTATGCCTTTTGTCTTACGCGCTATTAATTTAATATATTTGAGGTTATCTGCTATGAACTGCGGTTTTAAGAGGAGGTCTTCCGGCGGATAGCCTGTAACGGCCAATTCAGGAAAGACCACAATATCTGCATCGGCATCTTTTGCCATATCAATAAATTTAATAATTTTTTTTGCATTGCCGGAAAGGTCTCCAACAGTTGGGTTTATCTGAGCCATTGCAATCCTTAAGGTTCTCATAGATTGAAGCCTATCAAAATTGGCCGCAAGTTACAAGGCTGCAAGTGGATTTTTGTTTTGACAACACTATTTGACAATGATAGCATTTTAAAAAATATATGAAATTGGATAAGGGATTACGGTGATAAGAAAGGCAAGGATAGCGGATGTTAAAGACATCTATAAGCTTATAGAAACATTTGCCAATAAGGGTGAAATGCTTCACAGGCCGTTGACTGATATTTATGACAGTCTCAGGGATTTTTATGTATATGAGGAAATGGATGTTATTATTGGCGCTTGTGCATTGCATATATGCTGGGAAGATATGGGAGAGATCAGGTCGCTGGCTGTGAGCGGGGAGGCGGGCGGAAAAGGCATAGGCACCTTTCTGGTCAATGCATGTCTTGATGAAGCCAGGGCCCTCGGCATACCTAAGGTCTTTGCCCTTACATACAAGCCTGGCTTTTTTGAAAAGGTTGGTTTTAAGCCGATAGGCAAAGAGGTCTTGCCTCATAAGGTATGGGGTGAGTGTGTCAGGTGTTTTAAATTCCCGAATTGTGATGAGAATGCGGTGATGATAGAGTTATGAAAAAGAATTCAAAAGTCAAGCTTGCCCCTGCAGACAGTAAGCAAGGGGGTCAGGAGTCAGAGGATATAATAGAAGACCTTGTTAAGATGCTAAAGCGCAGGGTTGATGATTGGGAGATATTTTATTCTTCACAAAACGGTATTTCCATTGAGGTAAAGGATGGTAGAGTGGATGCCTTCAAGGTTTCATCAAACAAAGGCGTCGGATTAAGGCTTTTCAAAGATAAGAGGATCGGCTTCTCATTTACAAGTCTGCTGTCAAAAGACTCTCTTAATGAATTAGTAGAAAATGCCATCACTGGAAGCAAAGGGGTTACCGCAGATGAGTTT
Source organism: Deltaproteobacteria bacterium (assembly GCA_030690165.1). Taxonomy (NCBI): domain Bacteria; kingdom Pseudomonadati; phylum Myxococcota; class Myxococcia; species Deltaproteobacteria bacterium. The sequence goes on from JAUYHF010000046.1 coordinate 7,048, forward strand.
TTGTTTTTGCCGTTGCCGCAAAATACGGCGAAAGAGAAGCTGATGCTCTTTGACCCATCGCTGGCCAAGATATCTGAGGAAGATAAAATACAAAAGGCAATAAGCCTTGAGCAGGCTGCAAAGGATTTCGACCGGAGGGTGACTAATATAAGAAAGGCAGGTTACAGCGAATCTTTTTTTCAGTCGAGGCTTGTCAACTCCGCAGGTATTGATGCGGATAATTCGGCTACATTTGTCTCTTCCAGTGTCACGGTAGTCGCAGAAGAAAGGGGGGAGGCTCAGATGGGCTGGGAAATGGATATGAGCCATTTTGTAAAAGATGTAGATGTGAAAAAGATTGGAAGGGACGCCGCAAAAAAGGCGGTTGATATGCTTGGGGCGCGGACAATAAAGACCATAAAATGTCCTGTCCTCATAGAGAATATAATTGTCGGTGAATTCATGGAGATCATTGCCCCGTCTTTTCATGCTGATAACATTAGTAAGGGAAAGTCCATCCTGAAAGGGAAAAAGGGCGTGAAGGTTTTTAACGAGAAGGTTACAATATGGGATAACGGGCTTCTGCCAAATGGCTGGGGTACATCCCAATATGACGGTGAAGGTGTTCCAAGACAGAAGACCTGCCTCGTTGACAGGGGTGTTTGCGCGGATTTTCTTTATGATACCTACTGGGCAAAAAAAGGGGGGATGGCATCTACCGGAAATGCGGCAAGGCATAATTTCAAATCTTTTTCAAACATCGGCATATCCAACCTTTATCTGGAAGGGGGAGATACGGATTTTAACGGCCTCTTAAGCAGCATAGGAAATGGTTTCTTGATTACAAATGTATTAGGCGCCCATACCGCAAACCCGATAACAGGCGATTTTTCCTTTGGCGCATCCGGTTTCTGGATAGAAGGCGGCAATATCAGCTATCCTGTGAGGGGCGCCGCCATATCAGGAAACATGCTTCTTCTGTTTTCAAATGTGGAAGTTGTAGGCAGCGATATGCGATTTTTGGGCAACATTGGCGCTCCGGGTTTGATTATAAGCGAGATGGAGATAAGCGGGGTGGATTAAAATAAAGATTGCAAATTGAAGATTGCAAATTGAAAAATGCAAAATTGAATTAATCATACATAATTTCTTGACACAAAATAAATTTAATGCGATAAGGAGATATGAAGAATATGAAAGCAGATATGTCTGTGTAAGAAGTGTCATCTATAAAAGAAATAGATGGATGGATGCAGAGAAAAACTTACTAAAAAAAGGAGGTGCTTCTATGAAAAAGATGTGTGGGATAGCGCTTGTCATATGGATGGTTGCGGCATTAACAGTGGGAGGAGGCGCATGGGGCGGCAGTGGGACGGAGCCGTTGAAGACAGCGCCTGGTTCTGGGGCGGTAAAACACAATCAGGAAGGTATCGAACACTATAATCAGCACCACTGGGATGTGGCGCAGAAACACTTTACAGAGGCAGTGAAGGCCGACCCGAAATCAGCCGAGGCGCATTACAATCTTGCATTGGCATTGGATAATGCAAATAATCACAAAAGCGCCACAGAACATTTCAAGAAGGCCTATGATCTTGGGAAAAACAATCCTGATATCCAGAACTCAGGTATTCTCAATGACCATATAAAATAATCCTCAAATCCCAGGGCTAAAGGATTAGGTCGGCTTTTAGCCCTTTTTGTTTAGCCCATCTTTATTTTTTGTATTTTCAGGACTTACCATGCCGCCGGTTATTATAAGTTTGAACGCATCCTCAACAGACATCTCCAGAGGAATTATATCCTTTTCAGGGATAAGTATATAAAAACCTGTTGTGGGATTCGGGGTCGTGGGCAGAAACACATTGACAACCTTCTCTTTAGTTTTACTCTGAACCTCTCCGGCAGCAACACCTGTAAGAAAACCCACCGAATACATTCCCTTGCTTGGAAACTCTACAAGAACAACCCGTCTGAATCCTGAATAACCGGTAACAAGAAAAGTTTCCATAAATTGTTTTAAAGGTTTATAAATACTCCTGAAAAAAGGTATCCTGGCAAGTATATTATCTCCTATTTCAACCAATTTTTTTCCCAGAAGATTTGTCGCAAGAAGGCCTATGAGAAAAATAACAACTATTGTAAATATTACCCCGAGGCCCGGTATATGGAATTTCAGATACACATCCGGCTGCATAGACTCAGGCAGATAATTTAACAGGGTATCCATGTAGCCAACTATAAGACTAAAGATATAAATGGTCAGATACAGCGGCACAACTACCAAAAGCCCTGCGATAAAATATCTTTTAAAACTTGCCTTTATTTTCTTAAACATCAGACCGCTGCCTTTATCTTTGTCTTGACCATGTCTCTGGCAATATCCTTTATCCTGTTTTCATCATCTACATATACGAGCACAGGCTGATGGTCTGCTGCCTCTCTTTCATCCATACTTGCATAACTGGCTATTATAATGATATTTTCCTTTTTTGCCAGATGCGCGGCAGCGCCGTTAATGCACACATCGCCTTTGCCACGGCCGCCTTTGATTACATAAGTTTGAAACCTCTCTCCGTTGGTTATATTGTAGATATGAACCTGTTCAAAAGGCAGAAGACCTGCTGCATCCATCAGTTCCTCATCCAGTGTTATGCTGCCTTCATAATCAATATTAGCGTCAGTAACTGTTGCCCTATGTATCTTTGATTTAAGCATAATCCGCTGCATATCTTTTACCCCCTAAAAAGTTGCAAGTTTTAAGTTACATCTTTCAACTTGCATCTTACAACTTGAATCTATCATGGGACTGTAAAATACAGTTATCTATAAGTCTGGTCTTGCCGATTTTTACAGATAGGACTAACAGGGCCATGTCCGCAATTATGTCCAAATCTTCCAATGTATCTGTATCGCAGATTGTAATATACTCTATTACCGCCAGCGGTTCGGATTCTATGACATGTTTCATTTTTTTTAAAATTACAGCCGCATCTTTAATACCTTTGTTGAATATATCCCTTCCCATCTTAATTGCGGTATAAAGACACCTCGCTGCCATTCTTTCTTCCTTGTTTAAGTAACTATTTCTGGAACTCATAGCAAGACCGTCCGCATCCCTTACAATCGGCATGCTTACAATATCTATATCCATATTAAAATCACGAATCATCCTTTTAATTATTGCCGTCTGCTGAAAGTCTTTTTCACCAAATATGGCAATATCAGGCTTTACAATATTAAATAGCTTCATAACTACAGTTGCCACACCGCGAAAATGACCGGGCCTGGAAAGGCCGCACAGATGACTGCTCAACCTTTCTATCTCAATAAATGTCTGAAAACCTTCCGGATACATTTCATCTGCAGCAGGATTGAAAACGCAATCCACCTTATTGGCGTCTGCTAATGCCAAATCTCTTTTAAGGTCTCCTGGATACGAGGCAAAATCTTCTCCTAGCCCGAACTGGACAGGGTTAACAAATATGCTCATCACAAGCATATCTCCCAAACCTCTCCCTTTTTTAAGCAGACTTGCATGTCCATCGTGCAGATAACCCATGGTGGGAACGAAAACAACAGACCTGCCCATCCTTTGCGCATCGCCTGAAAAAACTCTCATCTCTTTTACGCTGGTTATAAGTTTCATACCCTTGTGTCTATATTTAAAAACTATGCTCTTTGCCTGGAAATTTTCCTTGTTTTACATCATCTGCATATTTATTAACCGCAGAAGATATTATCCCTTTTAAATTAACATATCTTTTAACAAATCTTGGCTTAATATCATCATATAAGCCCAATACATCATGGATAACAAGAACCTGGCCGTCGCAATATGGACCGGCGCCTATGCCTATGGTCGGGATAGAGACGGCGTCAGTTATCTCCTTTGCCAAATCCGCGGGGATCCCTTCCAGGACAATAGAAAACGCCCCTGCCCTTTCTACTGCCTTTGCATCACCCAGTAATTTTTTCCTCTGTTTCTTTTCTCTGCCCTGAACCCTGTATCCCCCCATCCTGTGAATGGACTGGGGCGTAAGACCAATATGGCCCATAACCGGTATATCCATATCCACTGTGGCCTTGATGGTATCTTCCATATTCACCCCCCCTTCAAGCTTGACAGCCTCTGCCCCGTCTTTTACCAGCAACCCTGCATTTTTCTTTGCGTCTTCAATAGATATCTGATAAGACAAAAACGGCATGTCGGTAACGACAAGCGCATTTTTATTGCCTCTTACAACAGCCCTTGTGTGATACCTCATCTCATCCATTGTAACGGATAAGGTATTTTTATACCCGGCAAATACCATCCCTGCTGAATCCCCGACTAAAATAAGCGGTATGCCTGCCTCATCCAGAATCCTTGCAAATGGATAATCATAGGCAGTAAGCACAGGGATTTTTTTGCCTTCTGCTTTCATTTTCATAATGTCAGGAATTGTTATCTTTTCCAATATACCTCCAATCCAAGTAAAAAAGCCTTCTGAACCAAAGTCCAGAAGGCCAAATTAAACAAATTCTAAATTTCAAATCTCAAATTTGAGATTTGAAATCGTCCTTCCGTCCCGGTTCAAGAATCTTGAATCCAAGCGGCTACCTGCTTACCTTACCGGCACATAATGTTGTACTCCTCCCTTTATAGACCTTATCTCATTTACCACATTCGTCAGATCGTCATGAGAATTAACAAAATCTATGTCGGATGTATCCACTACAAGAAGAGGCGTATCTGTATAGTAAAAGAAATATCTGTTATACGCATCAACCAGCCTCTCTATGTAATCCTCTTCTATATCCTTCTCGTAAACTTTATTCCTCTTCTTTATTCTTTCAATAAGCGTTTCGGTTCTCGCCTGAATATATATTACAAGGTCAGGTTTGGGTATCCTTGCATCCAGCAGCCTGTATATCTGTTCATACAGGGCCAACTCATTTTCATCCAGATTGAGGTATGCAAAAATCTTATCCTTGGCAAAGAGATAATCTGCAACAACAGTAGAATTAAAAAGCTCTTGCTGTCCAAGCTCTTTCTGCTGCTTATATCTGTTTAGAAGAAAAAAGAGCTGGGTTTGGAACGCATATTTTTGTCTGTCTTTATAAAAACTTATAAGGAAAGGATTATTATCAACCTCTTCCAGCAGCACCCTTCCCTTAAATTCTTCCGCTAAAAGTTGTGAGAGACTGGTCTTCCCAACACCGATAGGTCCTTCTAGTGCAATATATCTGGCCTTTTCCATAAGTTGCAGGATGCAGGTTTCAAGACTTATAACTTGAATCTTGCAACTTGCATCTTTAAAATAGCGTAGTTGCGTAATAAAAGTCAAGACACTAAAAAAACAAAACCCTGCCGCATAACTTTGACAGGGTTTTGTTTAAAAAAGAAACAAGCGCTTAATTCAAAATATATTTTTCCGGATTAACATTGATGCCATTTACAAGCACCTCATAATGGAGGTGGGGACCGGTGCTTCTGCCTGTGTTGCCGACCGCAGCAACTTTTTCCCCTCTTTTAACCCGTTTCCCAACATGCACATATATATCTGAAAAATGGCCGTATCTTGTGACTATGCCATAGCCGTGGTTTATAGATATTGTCTTTCCAAGCCCGTTTTCCCTGGCGACCTTGCTGACTATGCCGTCTGCCGGCGCAAATACAGGCGTTCCAACAGCGTTTGCTATATCAAGACCTTCATGCATCTGCCGCAAACCTGTGAATGGCGATATGCGGTAGCCGAAAACGCCTGTAACCCATCCCCTCGCAGGCCATATGGCAGGAGTGGAGGCAAAGTGAGATGTTTGTTTAAAAAGATATTCATGAACCTCTGTAAAGCTCTTTTCCTGCGTCATTGTCTCCGCCCTCAACTGATCGAGGTCTGAATGCATTTGCTTTATCAGTCCACCCCTGGCAACACCTAATGCAGTCATATCCTCTTCCATAGGCGACGGGCCTCCGATACCAAGTATTTGGTTTGAACCACCAGGAACCTCCATATTTGTAATAATCCTCAACTTCTTGTCAAACTGCTTTAACTTAGCCATCTGAAACTCAACGTCAATCATCTTGCTTGCCAACGCCTGCAATTGTATCTTTTGTTCAGCGTTCTCCTTCCGGAGCCTGTTAAGTTCATGGGTTTTTAATTTCACTCTGGTGTAATCAAAAAGCATAAATGAAAATCCGGCAAAAGAGATGCCCAGTATAATAACTATGGTTTTTAACAAGTTGAGAGGGAGTCTGAACTTCCTGATATGAGAAGGGTCCTGAGGAACAATAAAAACGGTAAAGAATCTTTTTTTCAATTTTTAACCCTCCTTTCTATAAACATTAAGTGTTTTAGTATCACATAGAACTAAATTTGTCAATGTTTTTATCTATCACTGTCATTTAAAAATTAAAAGTGCACTGGTTTAAAGATTAAAAGTGCACTATTGTGTCTTTTTCAGGATTTTCTCACATCTATCAAGCCAAGGAGGATAAAATGGGCAAACACTTACGAAAGCTGTTTTCAGCAGAAGAAG
>JAUYHF010000047.1 GCA_030690165.1 Deltaproteobacteria bacterium
AGTATTTTTAATTATATTGAAATATTCTATAATCGAAAGAGACGTCACTCAACACTGGGGTATCTTTCTCCAGTATCTTATGAGCTCGAATCTATGGTAGCCTAACCTAACTTAGTGTCCTTAAATTCGGGGGAAGTCCAATATCCCTCCTTTGTGATATCTTGTGGTTGTTCCTTGGGCCGTAAGTATCTTAGAAAGTAAAGTCCTATACTCTTGCTCTGCCGCGCTATAATCAGTTTTTTCGATAAATGATAGCGCATATTGTTCGCGAGTTTGATAAAGACTTTGAAGTTCTGGTGATAAATCCGATTTCTTATTTTCAATCACATTCATTATTCGTTTTGACGCCCAACAATATATTTAACAAGTTTTCTCTATTTAAGCAAAAAACAGGGTATAGTCAAGCAAAAACAACTCATTTAAAACTTCTTTTTTCTCTTATTCTATGCTATGTTATGATTGCTTTACGGCTCTTTTTTATCCGCTCTCTTATATGATGAGCCTATTTATGTATTATGCAAAAAATTTCAATTACCATCATAACCCTCAATGAAGAAGCTAATATCCGCGCCTGCCTTGAGAGCATCAAATGGGCTGATGAAATCCTTGTTTCGGATTCGGGAAGCAGCGATAAAACTGTTGAGATTTGTAAGGAATACGGGGCAAAGGTTTTTAATGACAGATGGTTGGGTTTTGGCAAACAGAAGAATTTAGTTGCAGGCAGGGCAAAGAATAACTGGATTTTAAATATTGATGCGGATGAGAGGGTGATCCCTCAATTGCATGAAGAAATAGAATCAGTTTTGAATGAAAGCGGCTGTGACGGATACAATATCCCGCGTAAAAATTTTTTTGGAGGCAGATGGATAAAATATTGCGGCTGGTATCCTGATTATAATCTAAGGTTTTATCGAAAGGATAAGGGAAGCTTTAATGAGCGGAGCGTTCATGAGGCAGTTCAGATTAACGGGAAGACGGGCTATCTTAAATCTCAGATGGAACACTATACATATCGTGATGTAAGCGATTATTTAAAGAGGATGGACAGATACTCTGCCCTGGCCGCTGAGGAGATGTTTAAGGAAGGCCGTAAGGCAGGTTATTTTGATATCTTGTTTAGGCCGCTTTTTACATTTCTAAAGATGTTTTTCCTGCAGAAGGGTTTTATGGAAGGCAGGACAGGCATGGTGTTGTCAGGGCTCTATGCCAGCTATACACTGTCAAAGTATGCCAAGCTATGGGAGATGTCAGGAAAACGGTAATGCGAAAAACATTAGGCAAAATAGTGCGTCTTCCTTATCCCTCAAACCTTATTTTAGATATACACTCCTATTGCAATGCAGCTTGCAAAGTATGTCCATATCCAAATTTATCAAAAAAGCTGACGATGGGTATAATGGAGGAGGGTTTATTTAAAAAAATTGTTGATGAATTTTCTTCTTTTGTTAAAAACTATCCTATCCGCGGCCATATAATATTCTGCAATATGGGAGAGCCTTTTGTAGATTCAAAGGTTTTTGATAAATTTTCCTATGTTCTTAATGCCGGTTTGAAATTAGCGATTCAAACAAATGCATTTTTGTTGACCCCGGACCGTATAGATAGATTGGTCACAATGGGGATTAAAGCCCCAATTTATATAAGTTGTCATGGTATTACTCCAGGTGTATATAAATACATCATGGGATTAGATATCGATAAAACACTCAAAAACATAGATTACTTAATTAAACATTATCCAAAAGGCCTCATACAAATAAGGGCGATTTCTTACAATTGGCCTTTGGGGGAAGTTTTAAAGGTAAAACGCTATTGGGAAGGAAAAAATATCCCGGTAAAAATTTTTCTGCCAAATTCTCGTACGGGGTTGGTTAACAATTGCAGTTCGTGGAAATTGAAGTATCCCGGCAATAAACTTAAAGGATGTAAAAAAACCCTGCCTCTCCGTGACATGGTAGTTGCTTTCAATGGCGATGTTTTATTATGCTGCGAGGATATGGGAAGGGAAATAGTCATGGGAAACTTAAAAGAAAACTCTATTCATGAAGTCTGGAATTCTGCTAAGGCAATGGACATACTTGAAAAAGTCTTTTTAGGCAAACCAAGTGATGATAATTTTATATGCAAAGAATGTGAATTCGGAAAGTCGACAACTTTTAAAAAAATTATCAGGTCTATCGACAACGAATGGCATAAACTCTTGAAATGCTCTATTTAAGTTATGCAAGAATCAAAACAAGCGACATCCTCTCCACCCTTAAGAGATGTAAAAAAAATCCTTCTACGACCATAAATGCGGCCGTTGGATTGTCAGCGGCTATATAATCGTGAATATCCTTTAGCCACCGCTCTGCTTCGTTAGTCCAGATTATTTTTGCCATGTCCGGATCCGGTGCCTCATATCCTCATTAGAAATTACTCGGTCACTGCGCGAATCGTCCAAGCCGCGTTCAACCATGTGCTCGAAGGCGAGTTCACGAATAATCTCTTCATATGAAGCATCGTCCGGTTGTTCTTGAATTACTTCCGACATTCGTGTTTTTACTGACAACATTTATTGATCCTCCTATATTTAGGAGATTAGCAAAAGACCGAAGTAAAATCAATCACTTTAAAGGGTTTAAAGGGTTACTGCACCTCCCCCTTTACTTCTACTTTTCTGGTTATGCGCGACTGACATAAAGCCCCACTGCAAGGATAGCGCCCAATAGCGCCACTACTCCATTAATAATTAAGCCGCCTTTCGTTGCATAGCCTTGGGGAAGTTCAGATGGATTTAGAGTTTTCAAAACTGTCATGTATTGGCGAGAAGAGTAAAAGGCTGCGAATACACCAAGGGCAATAAACGCTATGCCCAGCCAAAATGTTATGACCGCGCTGCTCGTGTTTACGGACGTGGGCAAAAGTTCAGTAAGCAGAATGCCAGAGCGTTCAACCAGGAACCCAAAGGCAATCAACGCCAGGCTGGTTCTGCTCCAGGCAAGCAAAGTGCGTTCTGCTGCAAAAAGAACTCTCGGATCTTTAAGGTCTGACACATTTTCTCCTAAGCGCATAACGAATTTGGGTGCAGGCGCGCGTCGGCTGCACCCATTTGTTAGCAACTCAATTGGCTTTCGATACACGCCCGATTGATATAGATACTTTTTTAAACTCCGGTGAATGACGATGTGTGATTTCAAATTTCTTCGCTGCGCCAGGATTCAACCGCTCACCCGAGTTTGTATAGTCGGTATCGACAACTGAACCTTTCGAGTTCATATATTCCGCGCGCACCTCAAAGTAACCAACAGGAACTTCACCGATATTTTTTACACTCCCTCGAATGTGGTTCCAATCTCCTTCGCTGGTCCACTCCCATCCTTTCACAATATCTAGTTTTATTTCAGGCGTTACCGTTGTGATGTTATTCGTGGAAGATTTATGACCCAAACTTCCAAGTATGCTAATGATGACGAGAAAGACAAAGATTACGCCGATAGCTCCAAGGCAGCCGATACCTTTCTTTTTTACCGGCGCTCCGCAATTGGGGCATTTTTCAGCTTCCGTTGAAACTTCTTTACCGCATTCCTTGCAAACCTTTAGAGCCATACACGCACTCCCCTTTTAATTGAGTCTTTGCCAGCTAACGACTGGGGTAAGACGCGCGCTTTAGCGCGTCGAACTCGACCCATTTGTTAGCCGTATTCTTATCTAATATTACTAGCCCACTGAAATAAATAATCATTATACTCACCAACTGCAATAATTTTTTCAAATGGTTCTAGGGTGCCCATCATGAAATCAAATTGGATATCAGAAATTAACGATTTTATAACTTGTTCATCAATTATGTTTGCCATATGTAAATGATATATTTTTAAATAATATCCTTTTATTATTCTTCTTGCGTTATTAAGGTTATTAAATTCTTGATTATTTATCTCTTTAAGTTTTCTAAATTCATCAGTAAAATTACCTTCTTTAGATTTTTTATATTCACTCAATAATCGCAAGGCATCATGCATGGGCTGAGAACTGAATTCAGTCCTAAGTTGGACTAATATCTGTGCTTCTACCCCCTTATAAGATGCTTTCACAGCACACCAAGCAGCTATTGCGGCTGCCATCGCTGCAATAGCACTTATAGCACTGAAAATATTTGCGACAATTGTACTGTTCATTTTATATAAGGCTAACATTATATTTTATGCCGCATGCGTCTATTGGTTGTGATTTTAGCTAATACCACGTGTTCCGTCAAGAGGAACCTCTATTCTATAAGTGGGCAACTTATTGAATACAAAGCAATTATTTTTACTTGATTATTATGCCGCATGCTATGTAATATTTGAAGTAATTATGTTAGATTCATTCCAACAATTTTTGAGCACAATAAAGAGTGTTCCCAAGAAGAATCTCTGCTATTATTGAAAATGGATTTCTAACGGTATTTAAATTGGTTGAATTCAGAGATATAAAAAAAATCCTTATAATTAAACTTCGTCATATCGGCGATGTCCTTTTGACCACACCCGCCATAAGGGCAGTCAAAAACACCTTTCCCAATGCCAATATAACAATCGTTGTGAACTCAGGGACAGAGGCTGTGCTTGAAGGAAATCCCCTTATTAACGAGATATTTGCACTGGACAGGTCTATGCTTAAACAGTCTCTTTTTAAAAGGGGCGGGTATGAGATATCTTTTGTAAAGAGGCTCAGGAAAGGGCATTTTGATATGGCGATAGATTTTACAGGCGGCGACAGGCCTGCATTGTATTCTTTTTTAAGCGGCGCAAGATATAGGATAGGATATAATGCAGTGGACGGCTTTGCAGGCAAGAGATTCTTATATACGCACAGATTTGAGGTTAATAGAGAAAACCATACTGTTCTTCAAAATATGGAGCTTTTAAGCAAGGCCGGCATAGAGGTTAAAAACATTGCCGTTGATTTTTATATCTCAAGAAACGAGGAGGAGTGGCTGAGCGCTGCTTTGCAGGAAAATGGTGTAAAAGAGGGCGATGTTATCGTCCATATCCACCCTACCTCCCGCTGGCTTTTTAAATGCTGGAACGATGAGGCTATGGCAGATGTCATTGACCGTATTCAGGGGCAGTATGGGGCAAAGGTCATTCTAACATGCAGCCCTGACAAAAGAGAGATGGATAAGGCAAACAGGATTATTGAACTTGCCAAAAACAAACCCATTTCCTTCATAGGGAATATAGACCTTAAAAAACTCGGCGCGATTGCAAAGAGGGCAAGGCTTTTTTTCGGCGTGGACTCCGCGCCTATGCACATTGCGGCTGCTGTTAATACGCCAGTAGTGGCGCTGTTCGGCCCATCAGGGGCGTTTCACTGGGGACCGTGGGAGAATGACTACAGGGGGCAGGGAAAACCATACTCGAAACGAAATGGAATACAAATGTTTGGAAAACATACTGTAATTCAGAAAGATTGGAACTGTATCCCATGCGGGAAGGACGGGTGTGAGGGAAGCAAAGTAAGCAGATGTTTAGAAGACATCGGGATAAACGAGGTTATGGGCATTATAGAAGAAAAACTAAAAAGCGCAGATAACATGAGGAGGCGCTGAATGAAAGAAGTGCACCTCGTCATATATAATCTCCTGAAAGATAAAAAGAGGGGTATGCTTCTTGATGCCGCATGCGGCACAGGGGGACTTGGCGGCGCCCTTGCTGAGAGAGGGTTCAAGGTATTCTCAGTGGATTTTTTGGACTGTCCTGAGAATAAAAGCCGTTTTGTAACGGCTGATATCGGCAGTTCTCTTCCCTATAAGGGAGAGGCCTTTGATTATGTAATATGCGCCGAATCGCTCCAATACATAGAAAACCGTGAGAGGCTTTTTTCTGAATTAAACAGGGTGCTGAAGCAGGGCGGAACTCTTATCATCAGCCTTCCAAACATACTCGCAATATCTTCGCGGTTTTACTTTCTGAGGAGGGGGTATTTCCCGCATTTTAAACCTGTAAGGACAATGATAGAAAACAGAAGATGGGATAATGTCTATAATCCCGTCTCTTTTGTAGAGGTCTTTCAGTTGATAAAAAGGAATGGTTTAGAGATAAAGGCTGTATTCGCCAGCCGTACAACTCTAAAAGGGTGGTGGCTCTATCCATTCATTAAGGCTCTATACCTTATAGGCTTTTTATTTGATAAAAATAAGAATAAGGCAGAGCTTATCAGGTGGTTGGCCTCTGAAGAACTCCTCCGGGGAGACCATCTTGTTATATGCAGCGTTAAAGGAAGCTGATGGCAATTACCATACTCCATACCGAATCCTCAAAAGGCTGGGGGGGGCAGGAGAATAGAACCCTCAAGGAATCTATTGGTTTAAAAAAAATGGGTGGAAGGGTGATTATCGCATGCCCGCCTGACAGTAAACTATCAAAGATCGGGGCTGAAAATAACATAGAGATAAGGACAATAAAAATGGAAAGCAGTTTTTCCCTGTTTGCCCTTGCCTCTCTTTTAAGGATTATAAAACATGAAAAAGTGGATATTATCTGCACCCATAGCGGCAAAGATAGTATGCTGGGGGCGCTTGCAGGAAGGCTTTCCACGAGAAAGCCGATTATTGTAAGGACCAGGCATCTGGCGCTGCCTATAACATCCAGGATTACATATTCTATTCTGCCGCATAAGGTTGTTACAGTCAGCGAATATGTAAAAAAATATCTTATTGAAGAAAAAGGCATACCAGCAGACATGGTAATCAGCATTCCAACTGGCGTTGCCCTGGAAGTCTTCAACCCGGATGTTGTAAAAGCTGTTTCAAGGGAAGAACTTGGCATATCATCAGATGCTGTCATTGTAGGGACAGTAGCTATTTTAAGGCGTAAAAAAGGACACCATACGCTGCTTGATGCGATACCTCTGGTTTTAAAGGAAATCCCGAACGCAATCTTTATCTTTGCAGGCGATGGGCCGCAGAAAGAGAATATTGAAAAGAAGATAAGGGAGCTTGGGATAGAAAGAAATATTAAACTTCTTGGTTTGAGGCAGGATATCCCCGGGATTTTGAAGGCGATGGATATTTTTGTGCTGCCTACCCTGCAGGAGGCGCTCGGCACATCCTTTCTTGAGGCTATGGCAATGAAAAAACCTGTTGTTGGAACAATGGTTGGGGGCGTGCCTGAGGTAGTTAAGGATGGCGTTACAGGGATTTTAGTTCCCCCTGAAGAGCCGCTTAAGCTTGCTGATGCAATAATAACCCTGCTTAAGGACAGAGAGCTGATGAAGAAGATGGGGGATGAGGGTAGAAGGGATGTGGAAGAAAAATATAGCGTTGATGTTATGGTGAAGAGTTTATTTGATTTTTATAATTCCCTTATTGGTGAGGCCGTGAGATGAGCCCTGTCCCTGTTTTCATGTATCACCATGTAAATCCTCATAAAGGAGACATGGTTACTGTAACTCCGGGCGTATTTGATGCACAGATGAAATTTCTATCAGAGACAGGATATAGGACATTAAGCGCCGGCGAATTGGTTGAGTTTGCCGGCGGGAATCTTGCAATAAATGGAAAGGCTGTTGCAGTCACATTTGACGACGGGTATCTTGACAACTATGTTTATGCCTTTCCAGTCTTAAAGAGGTACGGCATTAAAGCAACTATATTTTTGGCGACAGATTGGGTGGAGAAAGCATCAATGGTTATGAATAATGGGGCAATATCAATTCCGTCCCATAAAGAAGGTAAAGGCCTTATGTCCGGCAACAGATTCCATAAGGTTGTCATGAACTGGGATATGATTAGGGAGATGCAGGAGAGCAAACTTGTGGAATTTTATTCGCATACAATGACGCACCGAAAGTGCGCTGAATTGCCGGAAGATGAACTGAAAAGGGAGCTTAAGGATTCAAAGACGATAATAGAGGAGAGGCTCCGCAGACCCTGCCCTTATCTGTGCTGGCCCAAAGGGTCGTATAATGAATCATCCATAAGGATAGCAAAAGAGTCCGGCTACAAGGCATTATTCACAACAGAAAGGGATATTGTGAAGCATGGTTCAGACAGGTTTCACCTCGGAAGGATAGTGGTGAAAGACGACATCAAATGGTTTAAGAGAAAGCTTCTGATATATACTAATCCATTGCTAACAAGGCTCTATCTCGCAGTAAGAGGAAGAAAATGAGGCTAAACCCGGTTGACTGGCTGCTCTATATTGTTGTCAGAACAATCAAGGCATTTGACAAACGCGATACTGATTTGAAATATTTTGTCCCTGATAGAGTAAAGAATATCCTTGTTGTATCATCAACAGCCATAGGGGATACGCTCCTTTCAACGCCGGCAATAAAGGCAGTTAGAGGGCGCTATCCGGATGCAAAGATTATTGCGCATTTTAACAAAGCCAATATGGAGATGTTTGAAAACAATCCGCATATAGACGGCATAATCCCATATTACGGCGGATATAAAAAGTTTTTAAAAACTGTAATGGATTTCCGCAGACACAGGTTTGATGTTATTTTGATATTCCACGGCAATGAGCCTCAGGCAACGCCAATGGCATATCTGTCAGGCGCGGATTTCATTGTAAAGCGGCCAAACACCAGCGAATATAACTTTCTTTTATCCAACAAAGAACCCTGGGAAGACACGGGGCATGGCATTGAGCAGAGGCTTAAAGCGGCTGCGCTCATCGGCTGCAGCGTTCAAGACAAAAAGATGGCGCTGCCTGTGGAAAAACAGGATGAAGATGCTGTAGCAAAATTTATTGCAAAGGAAGGCATCAACAATAATGATATACTAATAGGGTTTCAGGCAGGCGCATCAACCGCAAGCAGGATATGGTTTGCTGACAGGTTTGTGGAGCTTGGTAAAAGGCTTATGGCGATATATCCTAAAGTGAAGATTATTATTACAGGCTCGCCGGATGAGAGGGATTATTGCGAACGGATTGCCGAAGGGATAGGGGAAGGGGTGGTTGTTTCAGCAGGCAGGCTGCCATTAAGACAGGTGCCGGCGCTTGTTAAAAGGTTTAATGTTTTGGTAACTGGCGATACAGGAATCATGCATACTGCCATTGCAGTTGGGACATCTGTTGTTGCGCTCTATGCGGTTGCGGATTGGAAAAGGACAGGGCCATATTACGATTTGGAAAGGCACAGGGTCATTCAGAAATGGAAGACATGCGATCCGTGTGTGAGCAAAAAATGCGAATATCAGAAGTGCATGGAGAATATAAGTGTGGATGAGGTATTTGATGCGGTGAAGGATATTCTTGGTGATAGATTATGAAGAGGATTGCGATTGTCCTTGATAACAAAATAAACAGATGGGCGCTCCAGAGATTTGAACCTCTGAAGGATGTTATGGATATAACAGTATTTGTCGGCGAGAAGAATGACTATGATGTAAAATCAATTGATTTAAATAAAAGGCAACTGACTCATGCAGAAGAGATTATTCTTGTCTTAAAAGACCCTTTAACAGCGTATAGGCGTATTATCAAAGCCCCTTATAAAAAGATGGATTTTTATTATTTTTCTCTGAAAAAATATCTCAAGGGGATGGACATGGTTTATTCCTGCGATATAAGCCGTTCTGCTTATACATTGGCAAGTTTAAAGGATGAACTTGGGTTTAAATTTATTCTTTCATGGTGGGAGAATATACCATTCAGGGCAGTCTTTGATGAAAAGACAGCATTTCACAAAAGGCTTGTGATGGATAAGGTTGACCTTTTCCTTCCTTTTACTAAAATGGCAAAAGAGGTTTTGAAATTAGAGGGTGTGCCTGAAGAAAAGATTGAGGTAATATATCCGGGTGTTGATATGGAAAGATTTAAGCCGGGCAAAAAACCAGAACATTTGCTCGCCAAGAATAACATACCTGTAAATTCATTTGTTATTTTATATGTTGGAAAGCTTGTTTCATGGAAGGGGGTTCATAATCTTGTTTATGCTGCGCGGATTTTAAAACAGAGAGGGGTTAGGGATTTTGTTGTAGCTGTTGCAGGAAAAGGCGCTCAAAAGGAAAATATGGAGAAGCTGATAAAAGAATCTGGCACAGAAGACAATTTCAGATTTCTGGATTTTATCTCATATGACGAGATGCCTGAAGTGTATAGAATGGCGGATGTTTTTGCCCTTCCCAGTTATCCCACAATGACATGGCAGGAGCAGTTCGGGATGGTGCTTATAGAGACAATGGCATCAGGGAAACCTATAATATCTACAATGAGCGGCGGAATACCAGAGGTTATAGGAGATGCAGGCATACTTATCCCCTCAGGCGATTATTTTCAGTTAGCAGAAAATATCCACAAATTGATTAAAGATGATAATCTGCGGGGTGCATTGGGCAGAAAGGCGATGGAAAGGGCAGGGGGGTTGTATGATGCACGCAAAAATGGAATGCAGTTTGAAAGTATTTTAGAAAATAGGTTATGAAGATACTTGTTATAGGAACACCAAAGCGGGACTTCCATATAGGATTTGATAATTTAGTGCTCGGGTTAAAAAAAGCAAGGATTGATTTTGACCATTATCCTAATATACTTAAAGAGAGTTATGGTCATACAGGCACATATCAATTAAGATTTGATACTGCTAATATATCATATCCTGATTATTCTACTATTGTTGAAAATCTGAAAAGAGGGCATTATGATTTAATAATTACAACATCAAGCCGTGTTGATTATAAAGGAGGAAAACACGGATTTTTGTCACAGATTGGCAGGAGATTAAAATATTCACTTGAGTCAAACAAATATAAGATGGGTGGAACACTTGTTCTGGACTGGATGAGAAATGGGATTGACCTCCCGCCTTTTATAGTTATTGATGATAATGACGACCCTTTCATCTGGCCTGCGGATTTTGACCTTCTCTTGAATTGTAAAGTCTATTTTAAAACTGAAGTGCCATTTAACAGGTTTTTATGTTTCAGACTTTTTGAATCAAGACTTAATAAGCAGCAGCAGATTGACCTTGCTGAAAAAATCAGACCATACTGGATTTCATATGACAGGGAATCAATCGCTGCCTTCACAGATATAGCTGGGTTTAAGCCGTTTTCTGAAAGGGATATAGATGTTTCATATCTCTGCAATATTCATATGAACTTTCAGCGGATAAAGATTTTGCCAACGCTGGATAAGATTGGAGAAAGGTATAAAGTAATAACAACCAAAAATGGAAAATTCAGCAAAGAGGAATTTTATAAATTATCAAAGAGGTCTAAAATAAGCGTAAGCCTTGCTGGTAGACGCTGGGACTGCCCCAAGCATTATGAACTTCTGCTTTGCGGGACACTGCTTTTTATATCCCGCCCTTCAATAGAGATGGCAATTGATTTAAAAGATGGTGAGAATTGTGTTTTTCTGGAAAATGATTTTAAAGATGTTGAGAAACAAGTAGAATATTATCTTAATAATCCTGCCTTAAGTTCTTCTATTGCAGAAAAAGGCTATAATCTTGCAAAGGATTCTCTGGGGAACGACAAACTGGCAGAATATATCCTGAAAATAGTAAAAGAGGTGATTGTAAACTAATGTCATGTAAAAGGATTGTTATCCTTGATACGGGAAAAGAATGGGGAGGGGGCACAAACAGCCTCATCGAGCTTCTTAAGCGGATGGACAAGAGCCGATATGAATTTTCAGCCGTCTTTTATAACAATTACAAAATGGGTAAAGATTCTGATATTAAAACAGAGATGGAAAAACTTGGGTGTAAATTTATTCTCATTGAGCAGACATCCCAAAAGGTTTATTTAAAGATATTAAAGGAGGTAACGAGGATTGCCCTCTTTTTCAGTGAAGGGCTAAAAAAAAGGGCAATTTTTTATCTTGATTATCTTTTTAGAATACTTCCCGATTCAGACAAAATTGCGGCATTAATCAGGGACGGAGGGTGCGACCTTCTTTATATGAATAACCAGCCTTCGTCAAATCTTGAAGGTATTTTGGCTGCCAAAGCCCTTAATCTGAAGTGCATCCAGCATTCAAGGATAGACGTTAGTTTAAATTCATTTGAGGCAGATGCTGTAAATAACGGGGTTTCAAAGGTTATATGTGTGTCAAAAGGGGTAATGGATAGTCTTGTGAGAAGTGGTGTCAGCCCTCAAAAATGTGTTGTTGTTTATAATGGCATTGACTCTGCTATGAAGCCCATAGCTTCTGTTTTAGAAATCAGAAGGATGTATGGTATAAATGATGATGAGATTTTGATAGGCACTGCAGGCTCTCTTATAAAAAGAAAGCGAATAAACGATTTAATTGAGTCGTTGGTTGAACTACGGGAGAAAAGCGATAAGCCTTTTAAGTGTATGGTTGTTGGCGATGGGCCTGAGCAGGAAAACCTGCAGAAAGAGGTTTTACAAAGGGGGCTAAAAGAAAAAGTGATATTTACCGGTTTCCAAAGCGATGCTATTTCCCATATAAATGCTATGGACATATTTGCGCTTCCATCCGAGAAGGAAGGCTTGCCGAGGGTTATTCTGGAGGCCATGCTTATGGCGAAGCCTGTTGTCGCATGCAATGTAACCGGTTCATCGGAACTCGTTATTGACGGCGAAACCGGTTTTTTGGTTTCGGTAAAGGGTGCTGATATGCTTGCAAATGCCTTATTGAAACTTGAGGCCTCGGATGATTTGAGAAGACGAATGGGTGAAAAGGGTAGAATGAGGGTGATCGAAAGATTTACAATTGGTAAATATGTAAATGGTGTCAGTAACATCTTTGAAGAGGTTTTAGCCTGAGTGATATACATAGCGCTAACCTACTTGTTTTCGCCGATATTATACCTTTTACTATTTTTCAGAAAAAAAGATATAAGGCGCATTTTGGTAATCCAGACAGCCAAGATTGGCGACCTTATCTGCTCCACGCCTGTTTTCAGGGCGATTAAGAAAAAATATCCTGACGCCCGCCTGTCGGTGATGGTAAATCCGGTTACAAGAGAACTTCTTGAGCATAATCCATATATAAATGAAATCATTCCTTTGCAAAAGGACTTCTACAAAGGATTTACAGGCAAGGTACGATTGGCAGTATTATTCCGCAAGGGAAGATACGATGTTTCAATATCTCTTAACCCGAATGTCCCGTTTACACTTGCCATGTTCTGGGGGCTTATCCCTGTGAGGATTTCTATTATGCCTGATTTCGCAGGCATTACATATAAGATGGCATCCGTATTTTCTACATATCTTGAAAGGCATATAAGAGGCAGGCTTGTTGCAGATACATATATGAGGATGTTAAAGGGAATAGGTATGGAAGGCAATGATATATCTAAAGATATTTTTAAATCACCTGATGCCGATAATAAGATTGAAAGGTTTTTAAATCGAGAAAATTCAAAATTCAAGATAGGCATTGCCGTAACAAGCGGGAATAGATTAAAGGAGTGGGGCGTTGAAAAAATAGCCTCTCTCGTTGACAGGTTGATAACAGAATTGAACGTATGTATCGTGCTTATAGGTTCTGAGACAGACAAAGATGTTTCTGATAGAATATTAAAGACAACAGAGCAGAGAGATATGATAATAGATGCGGTTGGCAAATTTACTATCGGTGAACTGCCGGCGCTTATTCAGAGGTTGTCGCTTTTTATAGGTGTTGATACAGGCATTATATATATGGCGGACGCCTTAAATGTACCCATTGTTGATATTGCCGGGCCTGCCGATATGCAGGATCAGCGTCCTACAGGCAAGAAGGTTGTAATAATTCAAAAAAAACTTTCGTGTGTTCCATGTTCTCACGCATTTAAAGCCCCGTATAGCTGCCAATACTGGCATAGGGAATGTATAACAAGTATTACGGTAGAGGAGGTCTTTGAAGGTGTTTCAAGGCTTATGGCTTAAATACGAGGAGAGAATTTATAGCTTAATACCGCCGCTTCTCTTAATATACATTTTTTTTCAGCCTTTTAATCATTTTGCGGGCATAAGAAATACTGCGTTCTACGCTATGCTCCTGCTTTTTTTGATAAAGATAATAAGAAGAGGCATTAAGCCTGCCTCCGAAGGTTTTAATTGGAGGATTAACTGGAAGGACAGCGCTATGATAGCATTTTTTATCTTGCTCATGGCTATCCTCGTCAGTATCTTTTTCAGCAATTATATCATTGACAGCCTGAATGCCTTCAGGAAGAATTTCTTTTATCAGATGGTGGTTTTTTTTGTAATTTTGACTGAATTCAGAGACATTGGAAAACTCAGGGCATTATTGGGTGCGGTCGTTCTAAGTTTTATTACACTTACGATTATTATCTTTATAAAGAATCCACCTGCCAGTCTCCTTAATATCCTTGAGTTAAAGGCAGACAGGGAAACCTTCCTTGCCGGGTATGCCCTCAATGCTGCCTTTTACATACCGTTCACCCTTGGCTATCTTTTCAGTATAAAAGACAGGATAATAATGCGGGGATTTTTATGGGTTATGCTGTTGGCAGAATTTGTGCTGGTGTGGCTCTATTATAGTTCAAGGACGACGATTATCGCTATTTTTATATCAACCGTTGTTATAATTGCAATATCCAAAAGGTATAAAATGCTCGCAGCTATCATTGTTCTTTTTCTTGCGGTTGGAGGCGTCAGTTATTTTAAAAAGCCCGAGTTGATTGACAGATATAAAACCCTGTTATCTTTTCAAACATATACAAGCAATGTAGGTTTAAGCGGGAGAGGGTATATATGGAAAGGGGTTGTTGATATAATTAAAGACAGGCCAATTATCGGCTATGGTTATGGCTGGAAAAAGGTTGCAACAGTAGTCAGAGACGAGGGTTATCTGGAGAGATGGAAAAACAAATGGCCCGAAACATACGATTATTTCAGCAGAACCAGTTATGGAAGCGCAAATCCACATAACCTATTTCTGCAAATACTCTTTGAGGTCGGGATACTGGGTCTTGTTGCGTTTATTTTATTCTGGGTTACAGTCTGCATAAAGGTTGTAAAGATAATGAAATCGGGGGCAAGAGTTGAATTGAATTGTTTTGTAAAATACGGGGTGACGGGTGTTCTTGTGGCTTATGCCATAGTAAACATGACAAACGGGCTCTGGGAAGAATCCTATGGGATTCTTACCTTTGCCCTATCTGCCGTCATAATGGTTATCTATGAACAAAATAGATGCAAAGACCATTAAAAAAATCCTCTTAATCCGCCGCGACAATATTGGCGACCTTATTTGCACAACACCTGCAATTCGCGCGCTGCGTGAAGAATTTCCTAAAGTAAAATTAAGTGTCCTGGTAAACAGTTACAATGCGGAGGCGCTGGAAAATAATCCTGATATAGATGAAATCTATGTCTACGAGAAGGCAAAACACATTGAAGACAAAAACAGGTTTTCAGTCTGGTTAAAAAATTTAAAACTTCTTTTACAGATACGGAGAGAAAGATACGATGTGGCAATTGGCTGCGGCTATAGATATTCTCCAAGGCTGGCAAGATATACATTTCTGACAGGAGCTAAGAACAGGATAGGATATGTGAAATCTGGCGCAAACTCTATTTCTTACAACATCCCAATGAATGAGCCAAGAGAGCCTATTCATGAAGTAGTTGCCACATTTAAACTCCTTGAGCCACTGGGAATTACAGGTGAACCGCCATGTCTTGTTTTAATGCCGTCTGCTCAGGAAAGGGGAAAGGCCATGCAGTATCTTAAGTCTCAGGGATTAACTCATGATAATATTGTAGCAGTGCATATAAGCAGCAGAAAAGAAAATAACCGATGGTCAGCGGAAAGATTTATCGAACTTGGCAACGAGCTTACAGAAAAGTATAATATAATACCTTTAATACTCTGGGCGCCGGGCAGCAGCAAGAATCCAAAACATCCGGGGGATGATGAAAAGGCTTTGGAAATAGCAAAAGGTATGGTTTCAGTTCCGGTTCTGTATAAAACAACAAAGTTAAAAGAGCTTATCGCTGCAATAAGTTTATGTAAATTGGTTGTATGCTGCGATGGAGGCGCTATGCACATTGCAGCAGCCCTTGGCAAACCTATATTAACAATATGGGGTTCTACTGATAAGAAGAGATGGCTGCCATGGAAGGTTGAAAATATTATACTCCAAAAGGGTAGAAACGCCGCTGATGTTAATGTAGAAGAAGCAGCGGCTGCATTTGCAAGGCTTTGGGAGAGAACCCACATGAGCCACAGGCTCACAAAGGGGCATGAAAATTAAACCACCATTTAATCCTCTCCCACATGCTTATTATAGTGAACGGCATAAATAAGTTGACATTCTTCTGTAGCTCAAACCTTTAGGTTTGAGGTTTCTCAAGACTTTCAAGGCTAAAGCCTTGAGCTACAATGTCTATTTATTTTTAGCGCTTACTATAACCTTATTATGAGAAAAACCATTTTAACAATAGCGGCCTCTGACCCGTCAGGAGGCGCAGGCGTGCAGAGGGATATAAAGGTATTCTCGTATTTCGGATTAACCGGCCTATCTGCAATCACGGCGCTTACAGTTCAAAACCAAAAAAAAGTAAAGGCTGTTCTCCCTGTGCCGGCGGCCTTTGTTATAAAACAGATAAATACGCTCCTTGAAGAAAATACAATTGATGCTGTGAAACTGGGTATGCTGGCAAAGGCAGAGACTGTGATTGCGCTTACGGCTCTATTTAAGAAAAAAAGATTTAAAAAAATAGTCATTGACCCTGTGTTGGTGTCCAGCAGCGGTTATCCTCTTTTGGATAAAAAGGGTATAATTTTATTAAAGGAGCGGCTTCTGCCTTTTGTAACCATTGTTACGCCAAACCTGAATGAGGCAGCCATCCTTGCCGGCATGAAAAAGGTTTCAAATATAGAGGAGATGAAACTTGCCGCTGTTAGAATAAAGGAACTTATGCCGGTTTTTGTTTTAATTAAGGGGGGGCATCTTAAGGGTAAGGCAGTTGATGTGTTGTATGACGGAAAGGGGTTTAAGACATTTGAGGCAGAGAGGATAAAAGGGGGGCTGCACGGGACAGGCTGCATCTTTTCCAGCGCAATTGCGTCGTGCCTTGCAAATGGCATGAATATTATAGATTCTATTAAAAAGGCAAAGCTTTATACGGCCGGATTGATAAGGCAGGAATCAGGATGTTAAAAAGTGGCAAATAATAACAGTAGAAATCACACAAGGCTTATCAGGATTAAGCGGTGGGTTAATCTTCATTATTACAAGATAATGAGGATTGACGATCCGCCTTACAAGATTGCCAGAGGTGTTGCCATAGGTGTTTTTATGGGGATATTTCCAACATTTGGTCTTGGCATAGTCTTTGCCATAGCAGCCGCTTATATTTTAAAGGCAAACAGGGCTGCCGCTGTAGTGGGAAGCTTTATAATGAACCCGCTTACAACCCCATTCTTCTGGGCAATATCCTCTGCCGTTGGCGCCGTTATTTTATGGGAAGATAAAGAGGTTGTAATGGCCAGTGTAAAAAACCATCATCTTTTAAATGGCATGGGCTGGGCGTTTTTGGTATATTTAGTCGGCGCTTTGGTAGTATCCACGGTTTTTGCTGCGCTGTCTTACTTTATTACGAAAAAATGGGTTATAGAGCATAGAAAGAAAAAGACGATGAGAATGCTGGCAAAGAGGGACGATATAATAGGAAAGGGATTGTAAGGCATAAAATAACAGGTTTATAGTTGAAACCCTCAGTAGCTTCGCTCACAAAGGGGCATGAAAACACCCCACCCTCACCTTAATCCTCTCCCTGAGGGAGAGGAAGAAAAGCAGGGAATCCTCTTCTGAGGGAGAGGAAGAAAAGATGGGAAATTCTCTCCCTGAGGGGGAGGAAACTTTTTCGTTCTCTCCCTTTCAAGGGGAGGGTTAGGGTGGGGATGGGGTAAAAGGGGTGTTTTAAGATGAAAACAAGAAAGAGCAGGAGGCATTAAGCATGAAAAAATTCAAAATTGCGTTTTTGTTATTTATTATCCACTTTTCACTGTTCGCTGTCTTCACAGGCTGCGCCAAAAAGGAAGATACTATAAAAATCGGCGTTGCAGGCCCGATGACAGGGGACCAGGCAAAGATGGGCACTGATTTAAAAAACGGCGTTGAGCTTGCAGTGAGCGAGTGGAATGAAAAGGGAGGAGCGCTTGGGAAAAAGATTGAACTCTTTATTGAAGACGACCAGCATGACCCAAAGCTCGCAGTAATAGTCGCTAACAAACTTTCAAATTCAGGCGCGGTGGGCGTTATCGGACACTGGAATAGTTCAGCATCCATTCCGGCATCAGAGGTTTATAAAGACAGGGGCTATATCCCGATGATAACGCCGGCGTCAACAAACCCTCAATTGACAGAAAGGGGCTTTGAGAATGTATTCAGGGTATGCGGCAGGGACGACCAGCAGGGAATGATTGCAGCAGAGTTTGTTGTAAAAAATATGAAGATTAAAAGGGTGGCGATTATCCACGACAAGACAACATACGGACAGGGGCTTGCAAATGAATTTAAAAAGGCGATGGGCAATGCGGCAGAGGTTGTTTACTACGGCGTTATAATTCAGGGAGATAAAGATTTTAGGGCGGTTTTGACAAGCATAAAGGATAAGAGGCCTGAGCTTATCTATTTCGGCGGCATATACCCGGAGGCAGGCCTGCTTGTAAGGCAGGCAAAAGAGCTTGGTATAAAGTCTCCATTTATGAGCGGCGATGGAACCATTGACAAGGAGTTTATAAAGATTGCAGGCAAAGAGAATGCAGAAGGCACATACCTGACATTCAGCCCTGACCCATCCAATATTCCAACAGCAAAGGCATTTCTGGATAAATACCATGCAAAATATGGAGAGCATGGGCCATATTCCATCTATGCATACGATGCCGCAAATATACTTTTAACAGGCATCAGCAAGGCGGGAGCTGTGGATGGAAAGAAGATTGCCGATGCAATTCACAATCTTGCTTACGAAGGCTCCCTCGGCACAATCCGGTTTGACAAAAAGGGTGATGTGCTTAAAGCGCCATACATTGTTTGGATTACGAAAGACGGAGAGTTTAAGGAATACTGGAAACCGGAATAAAGCATGTTTCTTCAGCAACTCATAAATGGTCTTACACTCGGCAGTGTCTATGCCCTGATTGCACTTGGCTACACAATGGTTTATGGCATTTTACAGCTCATAAACTTTGCCCACGGCGAAATATATATGATAGGCGCATACATGGCCATCATTGTTTTGGGTGTTTTGACCGCGTCCGGCTTGACTTCTGTAAACCTTCCTCTGTCTATTTTATTAGTCTTTATTATTTCCGGCCTTTTCTGCTGCGCGTATGGTCTGACCATGGAAAGGGTTGCATACAGGCCGCTCCGTCATGCCCACAGGCTTTCGCCGTTAATATCAGCCATCGGCATGTCTATATTCCTTCAGAATTATGTCATGCTTACCCAGGGGACGGTTGATAAAGTATTCCCGCACATCATCCCTTCAACAGGATTAGAGATAGCAGGCGCAAGCATAAGCTATCTGCAAATATTTATCCTTGCGGCATCGTTTATCCTGATGACAGCGCTCCATCTTTTCATTAAAAAGACAAGGCTCGGCAAGGCAATGCGCGCAACCAGTCAGGACAGCAGAATGGCAAGCCTTGTCGGTATAAATATAGATAGTGTCATAGCAGTTACCTTCGTGATAGGCTCTATCCTCGCCGCCACCGCTGGCGTTATGGTTGCCATGTATTACGGCTCGGTGAATTTCTTCATCGGCTACACCGCAGGCATAAAGGCGTTTACCGCAGCGGTGCTCGGCGGCATCGGCAACATCCCGGGCGCCATGCTCGGCGGCTTATTGCTCGGTCTTGTGGAAGGCCTGGGCGCAAGTTATATATCCAGCGAATATAAGGATGTGTTTGCGTTCCTGATATTGATACTGGTTTTGATATTCCGGCCCACTGGGTTGCTTGGGGAGAGGGTTGGGGAGAAGGTTTAAATAATTACAAACACAAACATGAACTGTGACCAATTTCCGTGTCCGTGTTTATTACGGTCACGGGCAACGGACACTGACAACGATATTCTTATTTCCCCTCCATTTCTTGAACTGCCTTATTTTCTTCTTCCACCCTTCTATTTTCAGCCCCTGCTGCCTTCTTGGCTTTATCCTGGGCAGTGGTCAGGGTATTGACATACTTATCCACTATTTGTCCTGTTGATTCTGTTTGTTGTGGTTGTTTAGATTTTTCTTGCGGGTTGCTTGATGAGTTTGTGCAGGAATATAAAAAGGCAAAGATTATTAGAATAGCTAAATATAAAAAACTGTTTTTATATTGTCTCATTTTACAAAAATCAGGGCTGCCAATCCCGTTTAAATACACAACGGGACAAGTTTATTTAATGGTTTGCGTGCGCATGTTCAGAGTAGATTATTGCAATGACTTGACAGGCACAGGCCGAGAAGGGGTCTGTGCAAATCTCTTCTTGGCTATATATTCGTAGGGAATCGCATCTACCTTGTAGTCTCTTAAGCTAAGCACATAGATCGTAAGCGCCCTCGCCTTCTCAGGTGAAAGTCCGAAGTTGGGCATAATCGTGGGGGGAAAGTTTAACTCGCGATTCCCCGGGACAATCTTCTGCGGATCCAAGAAATGTTCATACTCCCATTGCGCCTTTGTATGGGGACCTTCTACGTGTACAAAATCATGGATCAGGCTGAATGCAAGCTCTGTCCTGCTTCCAAAGCCAGTCAACTCGGGCCCTATATTTCCCCCTTCTCCATTGATATTATGGCACAGCCGGCAGTTATTCTGGAAGGTTAGACTTCTCCCCTGTAAGAAGGTCTCAACGCCAACGTCTGCGAATTTGTCATCCGTCAGAGAGGTGTCGTGAAGCTCCACATGGCATTTTACACATGACGCCTGTACATATTCCGCTGCCAGAAGCTGGCGGTTTAAGTGATGAACTACCCCATGAGTAGCTTCCACGGTCACGGCCTGGCCATCCCCCTGATGGCATACGGTACACCCAAATTTATCGATTGGATGCGTCTTGAGAATATCACCGGGGTGTGTGGTGAATGGCTGGGATTCGTTTACGAAGAGGGGATTCTCCACCCCTAAATGACAGAGGATACACCTGTCCGTGGTGTTCAACTTGGTCAGCCAGACCTGCTTGATCCTGATCGGTTCACTCTGGAACTCGGGTTTATTCAGCTTGTCCGCCAGTTTTGTGTTGTAGCTCTGCTGGTAATGCCGCCATTCCTGGCTGCTCTCCCTGTAAAATATTACCACTGTAATAATGGCGATCGCAATGACCGCGGCCGCGAATATCTTGTGCCGCCGCTTCATGACACCACTCTCCCAATTCGGATCCATAGGTACTCTCCCGGTTATTTATTTCTATTGTTTCTCTTATACAGCCTCTCCATGAGGCTGGAAAGACCGATAATGCCAAAGGTGAATGCCGCGGTGGCTACTATGAAAAAGATCCCTATACCCAACTTATTCCACATATTTTTCCCCTCTCTTGGTTCCTACGCATGCTCTGGGCGCCTATTGCTGCGAAGTAAATATATGGGTCGTGCGGCTGCTCTGTGTCCCCGTCATATTTTAAACCACGGGGTCACCATCACATATTTAATCGAGAATATTAGCCTGAGGGCAATCTTTACAGGAATGCCCGCCATGATGAGAAACAGTACCATTGTTGTCACATATCTGATGATGCCGAGCCTATTATAAAATCGTTTAAAGATAAATACGGGGATGATCAGCCCCACTGCAAAATAGACAAGCACAAGGAAATAAGACAGGGCATTTCCCATAAATTCACTGATACCCAGTATCCTCGCAAATATGACGGGAAGGTCCTTAAGACCAACAACCACAGGTTTATGTGCATGCCAGTTCTCCCATGGCCAGTACCAGCTCCAGTCGAGACCCCTTAACCATACCCCGATGACAATCAGGGCCGTCCATAATCCTAGCCCGAAGGCATAGACCGAGACGGCAAGCTTACGTTCCGAGAAGGTATAGGATCCACTCCCTTTCGGATTGGTATCGAGAAAAGGAATCAGCATGAGCCCGATTATGATCAGGGCAGGCAGCGTCACCCCGGCTATCCATGGGTCAAAAAAGACCAGAAGCTCCTGCAGCCCCAGGAAATACCAAGGCGCCTTCATCGGATTCGGAGTGGTATCCCTGCCTACCTCTTCTTCGAGGGGGGCGCCCACATATAAGGAGAGGAAGAGTAGTGCGGCCGTAACCAAGAGGACGGCGATAAGCTCGATATAAAAGAGGTGGGGCCATGAAAATATGGTATCCTCCGGCTCCTTTTCTACAGTGGGGGCTGTCCCCTTGACAAGCTCCATTAAGCCATAGGTCTTCTTAGGATTTTTTGGAAATATTTCAAAGGATTTCTCTGCCATCTTACACCCTCCATTTCTTATAGTGGTCCTGAGAATCCATCCTTCCTTACACGCCAGTAATGGATGACCAGGAAGACCACGGCCACTAACGGTAAAACCACACAGTGGAGCACATAGAACCGGATGAGCGTATTCTGCCCCACCTCGGTTCCTCCCAAAAGCATGAACTTGATATCGTTATCCTGCCTCATCCCGAGCTGGCGACCAAAGGGGCCCTCCACCCCGAAGAGGGGTGTATCGCCGGCCATCTTCGTTCCCACCGTGACGGCCCAGAACGCAAGCTGATCCCAGGGGAGAAGATATCCTGTCCAGCTGAGCACTAATGTCAGTGTCAAAAGGACCACGCCGACCACCCAGTTAAATTCTCTTGGGGGCTTATAGGCGCCGGTAAGGAATACCCTTGTCATATGGATCCAGACGGTGAGTACCATCCCATGGGCGGCAAGCCTGTGAACATTCCGGAATGTGCTTCCAAAGGATACGACGTTCATAATATCTTTTATATCCTGATATGCCCGCCTTGTGTCCGGGACATAGTAAAACATCAGCAGAAGCCCTGTCACCGTTAGGACCACGAAGAGGAGAAGGGTTGCACCGCCCATGCACCAGGTATATCTGAACCTTATAGACTCTTTCCGCGTCTTGACCGGATGGAGGTGATAAAGGACGTTGCTGAAGGTTGTCAGCGACCTGTTCCGGGGAGTATCTTCATATCCATGTCGGAATATCGCCCGGTATATCTGGGTGCCGGTGACCCAGTCCAAGACTTTTTTCCAGAGATTACTCATCGTCCCTCCCAGTTATATAACTAAAGGATTCAAGGGGCCGAACTGGAACCCTTGGCCCATTGAACCCTTTTTAATCAATAATTCTACACCTTCAAAAAGAATGGATCCACCTCGCGTGAGGCCTCTTCCACCGTCAACCCGTTCTCAGTGGACACAGGATCAATGTCCTGCCTGTTATTAAAATCTACTATAATCTGTCCGTCAATGGGGTCTATCTTGATTGCCGCACGCCAGAGCGTCCTCGGCGCCGGCCCCCCCAAGACATTTCCATTTATATCATATATGCTTCCATGACATGGGCACCGAAACTTCTGCTGATCTGAAAACCAGTTTGGTGTACATCCCAGATGACGACAGATTGAGATCATTACATATATCCCGCGCTTATTACGACCTACCCATACCTGTCTCTCTTTTTTCCATTTTTCACTCAACCCTTCGGGAAAATCCGAGGGCTTTCCTATCTTAAAGACCTTCTGGGACTCATAAAGAACGTTGGGAAAGTAGAAGCGATAAAAACCTAAGGCAGACCCCCCCAACGTAGCGAGTATTCCACCCCACCCCACTAAAGAAAAGAAGTCCTTACGCGTAATTCGCTTATCCCCGTGATTCACTTTACAGGAACCTCCTCAATATCTTCTATATATTCAAAAAACTCCATCGTCACTGCGCCCGTCGGGCACCGTTTTGCGCAATATCCGCACCGGATGCAACGATCCTCATCTTTCAGCATGGCCGTACCCATCTGCGCAACTGCGGATTGATCCCCACGCATCAGGTCTTCCCATGATATATTGTATCTCGCTTCAACGACTCTTCTCAGATTCTCATCCCCGTCTATCTCGGTGACAGGCACCATCTTTAAGCAGTATGTCGGGCATACATCTACACAACCTCCGCACAATATACATAAATCTGCATCAAATATTGGGTTGACATGGCATTTGAGACAGCGCCTCCCCTGTGCCGTGGCGGCATCTTCTCCATAACCGATCTCAACGAGGGAGGAATCATGTCTCCTCTCCTTTACGCCGATTATGGGAGGATCATGACGTTCCAGAAGGTCAAAATCACTGTACATCCTGTATTCCTTCGGGTCCGCTACGTTATGCATAATACCCCTTTTCTTTACCCTGATGCTTACCCCTCTGAGGTATTCATCAATAGACCTTGCTACCTTCTGGCCTGCGGCGATGGCGGTGATCAAGAGCTTGGGCCCATAGGCGATATCACCCGTGGCGAATATGCCAGGTACACTCGTCTTGTAATTATCGAGATTCACCTTTAATACCCCGGGTCTTGCCATCTCAATGCCGTCACTCTCCTGGATTAAGGAGAGATCCGCTGCCTGACCAACTGTGATGATCACAGTGTCACACTCTATGAGTGACTCTATATTCGGATCGAACTGCGGATTAAACCTCTTGTTCTCGTCAAAGATACTGATACATTTGATGGTCTCAAGGCCGACAACCCTCCCATCTTTCCCTACGATCCTCTTGGGGCCGAAGCCGTCATGGAGGATGATACCCTCCTCTTCCCCCTCCATTATTTCCACAGGGTCGGCAGGCATGATATCCCTCGTCTCAAGACAGGATATATGCACCTCGCTTGCCCCCAGACGCACGGCAGACCTCGCGGCATCATAGGCCACATTACCGCCGCCAATAACGACCACCCTCGGTCCGATCTTGGGCGCGCGGCCATAATTTGCGGCTTTGATAAAGTCCATACCGAGCAATACACCTGCCAGATTTGTGCCTTCTATGGGGATGGAACGTCCAAGCTGGAGCCCGATGGCGATCAATATCGCCTTGTAGCCCATATCCTTCAGGTCTTTCATGGAGAGGTCTTTCCCAATTCGGGTGTTACACCGTATTTCGATACCCAGTGCGGCTATTGAATCTATCTCTGCTTTGACGAGTTTTTTGGAGAGCCTGTAGTTTGGGATTCCAAAGAACATCATCCCGCCCGGTTCAGGCTCGGCCTCAAAGACCGTGACCTTATAGCCGAGAAGGGCGAGGTCGTGGGCAGCGGCAAGGCCTGCCGGTCCGGCCCCGATAATCGCTATCTTCTCGCCGGAACCACGTTTGATGAGATTCCTTCGGGCATTGGAGAGCCTTATGACACCGGAGGGGTCAGCGAGCGCTTCAACGCCATACTTCTCTGTGACAAAGCGCTTCAGCGCCCTGATGGATATGGCCTCGTCAATGTTCCCTCTCCGGCAGGCGGCCTCGCACGGATGACCGCAGACACGGCCGCATATAGAGGCAAATGGATTTGGAGCCCTTGCAATTGCATAGGCCCTCTCATAATCTCCATCGGCAATCGCCTGGACATAACCCCCCGAATCGGTTCCGACAGGGCACGCACTCCGGCACTTTACCTGCTCTGCAAAGTAATCCACATCCGGTATGACTACACAGTATTTTTCCTTCAAAACTCCACTCATGCTACCCCAGTCCTCCAAAGATTTCTATGGACGGACTTTCTTTTTAACATGCTGTGGTTTTACTTGTCAAGAGATTTATTGACAAAAATTAAAATCACATTGACAGGGAATTATACTTGTTATAATATCCCACCACAGCAAAGTTATACTTTTTATATTAATACAGTTTCTTCCTTTTATTCTACTAAGGCGACAGAAGCCGGGATGATACCCTTTGTGTATCCTCCCGCAGCATATTTCCGATAGGACAGCTGGTTGATTCAGGTCCCGGGATATGCGAAATCTTAAACAGGGGCTTGAAATAAAGCGGGCAAGGGCCTACTGCTATAGGTAACTTTCTGCTCTGTAGATATTTTCGCCTTAAAAAGACCTGGAAAACTAAATTTTTAAAAAGAGATAATGAAAAAGCTTATCCTATACACCCTGACAGGTATCATATCGTTGGCAATAGGTCATGTGATTCAGCAGCAGTTCTTCTCGGACAGTGCCCCTCTTCAGCCCATAAATTTCAGCCATAAGATACATGCGGGCGACAACAATATCCCCTGCCAGTACTGCCACATCTACGCCGATAGATCCAAAGTGGCAGGCGTGCCCAGCGTCCAGAGGTGTATGGGCTGTCACAAGATCATAAAGACCGACTCTCCCATGATACAGAAACTTACATCTTACTGGGAGAACAAGGAACCCATACCGTGGGTGAAGGTGTATAATCTCCCCGACCACGTCTATTTCCCCCACAAGAGACATGTAAAGGCAGGCGTGCCGTGCCAGCGGTGCCACGGCGATGTTGCAAAGATGGATAGGATTACCAGGCAGGCTGTTTTCTTCGGCATTCCGTATGTAAGGGTTTCTCATTTAAAGATGGGTTGGTGTCTTGAGTGTCATACGAACGAGGCGCAGAAATATATCGGAACTCCGGTCAAAAACGGAACCGATTGCTGGACATGCCACATATAAAGGGGTAAAGGCGTAAAGGTCGATAAAGATGATGAAACGCAGGGACTTTCTGAAATTTATAGGCGTTGGAGGGGCAGGGGCGGGGCTTGGCTTTATCTTCGGCAAGGTCACAAAGCCACCAGGGGCAAAGCTCATACCATATCTTATTCCGCCTGGTGATATTGTCCCCGGGGTTGCAAGTTGGTACGCCACACTCTGCACGGAGTGCGGCGCCGGATGTGGCGCTCTCGTTAAGATAATGGAGGGCAGGGCAAAGAAGATAGAGGGTAATCCCAACCATCCTGTCAACAAAGGAGGGCTTTGCGCCAGGGGGCAGGCAGCCCTTCAGACTCTTTATAACCCTGACAGGGTTAAAGGGCCTCTGAAGAGAAGGGGCGAGCGTGGTAGCGCAGATTTCGTTGAGGTTTCTTGGGACGAGGCCATTGATATGCTTGGTCAAAAGCTCGGGGAACTTAAAAAGGCTGGTTCTGCTGAAAAACTGTGGTTTTTGACCGCCCCCCTTTCTGGCCACAGGCTTAAGCTTGCAACCACCTTTATGTCAGTGTATGGCTCATCAAACCTTGTGCAGTACGAGCTTTTTCAGCACAGAAACCTTGTCTATGCGAATCAAACCACGATGGGCGTTAAAGAAACCCCCCATTATGACATCGCAAATACAAACTATCTGCTTTCGTTTGGCGCGGACTTTTCAGGCACATGGCTTTCTCCTGTAAACTTTAGCCGTGGCTATGGCGAGATGCGCCAGGGTAGACACAGGGAAACGAGGGGTCGTCTTGTGCAGATAGAGCCGCGGTTGTCTTTGACAGGGGCTAACGCAGATGAGTGGATCCCTGTAATGCCCGGCTCAGAGGCTGTGCTTGCCCTCTCTATAGCCTACACTATAGTAGAAAGGGGTTACTACAAAGGTGGAGATGCCTCAAAGTGGAGGTCTGCACTTTCTATATATGCGCCCTCTAAAACGGCCCCGGTCATCGATATTCCGGCGGAGAAGATAGAGGAACTATCCATGGAATTCATGGGCTCAAAACCCGCGCTTGCTATTGCCGGCGACGGGGCTTTGTCTTCTGCGGACGGGGTTTCCTGCGCTGTGGCTGTAAATATACTTAACCACCTTGCGGGCAGCATCGGCGTAAAGGGAGGGGTGGTTATTAACTCAGGCGCTTTGCTCGGTGAAGAGCCGGTTGACTTCAAAAAGGGCGTGGGAGCACTGTTAAACGCAGCGAGTTCTTCGGAGGTAAGCGTGCTTATGGTCTACAACGCAAATCCGCTCTATACAATGCCTAAGGCTGCAAATGCGAAAGAGTCGCTAAATAAGATTCCTTTTATAGTTAGTTTCTCAGGCTTTATTGACGAGACTATTGCAATGGCGGATCTTGTGCTGCCGACGCACCACTCGCTTGAGGACTGGGGGGACGGGTTTGCGTCCCCTTCGGTAGGATACCCGGTTGCCACAGTTATGCAGCCTGTGGTAAGCCCGGTCAATAATACCCGTGGGATTGGTGATATTTTCCTCACTCTTACTTCGAAGATAGGCGGAGGTATGAAGGAACGGCTTAAGTCCGATTCCTTTGAGGATTACCTTAAATCAGGCTGGAAGGAGCTTTACGGTAGAAACAATGAGCTTTCTGCCGGAACGATCGGGTTTGAGGATTTCTGGGAGAAGATGTTTGCAACCGGAGGATGGTGGAGGGAGACTGAGCCGACGAAGAAGGCTGCGGTATCGCTGAAGATGGCCGAGCAGTTATTGCCCTCAAGGCCAGCCGTTTTCGAAGGCAATGATAAGGAATACCCATTCTACCTCGTGATTTATCCCCACCATGGCCTTGGCGATGGAAGGCACGCAAACCTGCCATGGATGCAGGAGTTACCTGACCCAATGACCTCTGTGACATGGGGAAGCTGGCTTGAGGTAAATCCCAAGACCGCCGGAGCATTAGGGATAAAGCAAGGGGACTTTATTGCGGTAGAGTCCCCGTTCGGCATGATCACCCTTCAGGCATATTTATATCCAGGTATCAGGCCTGATATGGTGGCCGTTGCCATTGGCCAGGGGCATACGCACTTGGGGAGATACGCAAAGAACAGGGGGGTGAACCCCATTGACATACTCCCATACAAAGAGGACCCGAGGACAGGGTCGGTTGCTCTAAATTCCACACGTGTAAAACTTGTCCGCACCGGCGCAGGTGAAAAGCTGGCAAAGACTGAGGGTGTAACGAGGGAGCTCGGAAGAAATATCGTCCAGACTATATCGCCTGAGGAATTTAAGAAGATTGGCAAGGAGGTTATATAAGTGGGCGGGATCTTCAAAAGGATAGCGGAGCGGATCAGATCCTACAGGGTTCCGGGATACTACGAGAAGTTTGACCACAAGTTTACTATGGTGGTTGATCTCGACAGATGTAACGGATGCGAGGCTTGCGTTACCGCCTGCTACGCGGAGAATAACATCCCTGTCGTAGGCAAGGAGCAGATAAATAATGCCCGCCAGATGAGCTGGATCCGCATAGAGCGGTACGTCGATGGCGGGTATCCGAACATAAAGGTGAAGTTTATCCCCATTATGTGCCAGCATTGCTCAAACGCCCCGTGTGAGTCCGCATGCCCCGTATATGCGACATACCATAATCAGGATGGTCTTAATGTGCAGGTGTACAATAGATGTGTGGGCACATTTACATGTGCAACGTACTGCCCATATGATGTAAGGAGATTCAACTGGTTCACCTATAAGTGGGATAAGCCTCTGGATGAGCAGTTAACCCCTGATGTTACAGTCAGGGAGATGGGCGTGATGGAGAAATGCACCTTCTGCATTCAGAGGATAAGGGCCGCAAAGGACAGGGCAAAGGACGAAGACAGGGCGCTAAAAGACGGCGATGTCGTTCCGGCCTGCGCGCAGACCTGCCCCACAGGAGCGCTTTCGTTCGGGGACCTGAACGACCCGAACAGCATGGTTTCGAAACTTGCGAAAAGTCCGAGAAGGTACAGGCTACTTGAGGAGCTTAACACTGCCCCCTCGGTTATATATCTAAAAAAGGTAATGGACGATGACACACGAGAACACAAAGAGTAAGCCGACCTACAGAGAAGTGAACGAGGATGTGCTGAGGCTCATGACGCAGACGGGCCCAGGCTACTATATCATCCTCGCCATAGCCGGGGCTCTTGCCCTTATTCTCTTCTTCCTGCCCTGGGCATATCAGATATATACAGGCCAGGGAGTGACCGGACTTAATGTGCCGGTGATCTGGGGCGTCTACCTCGTAAACTTCGTTTTCTGGGTCGGCATGGCGCATGCCGGGACGCTCATCTCCGCCATGCTCTTCATAACAAAGACCCCGTGGAGGAGGGCCATAACGAGAGGCGCAGAGACCGTGACCTTCTTCTCCCTCATCCTCGTGGCGCTCTTTATCTTCATACACATGGGACGGCCTTGGAACTTATACTGGACAATGCCGTATCCTAGCCAGAGGCAGATATGGACTAGCTTCATCTCGCCGATTACATTTGACGTCTTTGCCATAGGCACATACACCACGAGCAGCGCCATATTCCTGTACTTCGGCATGATACCTGATTTCGCCTCCCTCAAGCACCACACAACGGGATGGAGGAAGACGTTTTACACATATCTGTCCCTCGGGTGGAGAGGGACAGACCCACAGTGGGTGGTGCATGGCCGCGCCACCATGTTCTTTTCGTCCTTTATTATGCCGCTCGTGGTTTCTGTCCACAGCATAGTTTCATGGGACTTCGCGATGTCCCTCGTGCCCGGCTACAGCCAGACGGTCTTTGCGCCATACTTCGTTACAGGGGCGCTCCTATCGGGATTTGCAGGGGTCATGCTTATATTCACGGTCCTCAGGTGGGCGTACCCGTTCCTTAAAAAATACATAACCGAACACCACTACGAGAGGGTCGGGACCTGTATGCTGCTGTTATCGCTCGTGTGGAGCTACCTTACGGGCATGGAGGTCTTCACCGGCTGGTATGCGGATACATCGTTTGAAATAGAACACCTTAAATACAAGATACTCACCCAGCCGTATCTCCAACTCTTCGCTCTGATGATATTCTGCAACGCCATTCTTCCCCTCTCGCTCATCTTCAGGAAGATACGGACTTCTTCCCGCGCCATGCCCGTGCTCTGCATATTCGTGCTTACGGGCATGTGGCTCGAAAGGTATCTGATAATCCCTAACGCGCTTTCGAGGAAGTTCCTGCCGTGGATGTGGCACGGATATTCGCCGAGCTGGGTCGAGATTTCCATAACAGCCGGCGCGTTCATGTTCTTTATCTTCATGTTCATGGTGTCCATAAAGATATTCCCTGTGATATCCCTTTTCGAGGTCAAGGAAGACTTGGGCGTTCCGATGGAAAAGGAGCGCCATAAATGAGCGCGGTCTTAGGACAGTTTCCTCACGCGGACGACCTCCTGAAGGCCGCGGAGCGGATGAAACAGTCCGGCTTCGGGATAACCGTATTCTCGCCCATCCCCCTCGTGCACGAGATGGAGGAGGTCTTCGGCGAGGAGCGGGATTATCTCAGGTTCTTTACCCTCTTCGGCGGGGTTGCCGGGTTTATGTTAGGCGTTATTCTCTCGCTCGGGACAGCCGTACTGTATGTGCTTCCGAGGGGCGGTCGTCCTATACTCACGGCTCCGCCCACGCTTCTTATTGCATATGAGACGATGATACTCTTGGGGGTATGCATGACTCTCCTGGGTTTTTTTGTCATCGCCGGAATCCCGTGCTTCAGACACAAGGTTGACGAGCCGGCGTGCGCTATGGACTCCTTTGGACTCCTCGTAAAGGGAGTGGGGGAAGGCGAAATCGAAAGGGTCAATTCAATCCTAATGGAAAGCGGCGCAAATGAGGTAAAGAATGTCGAGGACGACTAAGGCCGCGCTCCTATGGGGGCTTATAGCCGCTATTGCGCCAGGGTCTTCCTTTGCCATGCCGTGGTCATGGGACATGTTTTCCCAGCCCTCGCACAAGGCTCAGGAGGGCACGGCCCTGCCTATGCCTAAGGACAGCGTCCCCACTGGGGGGAAACCCGCTTTTGGCGTTAAGACCAAAGAGAAATCGCTGAATCTCCCCAACCCCATACCCCCGACCGACGAGTCCTTTGTCCGTGGGAAGGCCCTTTACAATATTTACTGCGCCATCTGTCACGGGGACACGGGTCATGGCGATGGAAAATTGGGCAAAAAATATATGACGCCCTCGGATTTAACGAGTGATTATATAAAAAAGGTGCCGGACGGCTCCATTTACTTCACCATAACATACGGCGGCGTCGGCAAAGACGAAGAGATGCCTGGGCAGGGAGACGCGATATCCCCTGAAGACAGGTGGCACATTGTTAACTATATCAAGTATGTCCTTTCCTGGTGGTAATGGTGGCATGGAATGGATGGATTGCCAAATTGCGAGGCTGAAAAACCTGGCAATTTGTTAAGAGCAAAAGTGAGGGGCTGTGATATTCTGGGTATTGCTGGTGATATTGCTGAACGGCATAATCTCCTTTGTCTATAGCGTGCAGACAACGCAGGAGACAACGAACCTCTGGGCCATGCTGGCGGTTAATTTCGTTTTTTTTGTCGGCATCACGCAGGCGGGGGTCGCTTTTTCCGTCATCATGAGGCTGGCAAGGTCTGAATGGGCCAGGTATTTTTCGAGGCTCGGGGAGATAATGACGCTCTCTTTTATCCCGATTGCGGCAGTCATGTTCATCATCCTGTATGTTGGCGGGGCAAACCATCTTTTTTACTGGGCGAACCCTGAGAAATTCCACGGCCCAATAAGCCCGTGGCTCGGAAAGGGGTTATTTTTCTGGAGGAACCTCATCGCGAACGCCCTTTTCTATATAACGAGCTATCTGTATTTTTCCTCTGGCCGCAGGGAGGAAAAACAGGCTCACCCCCGGGAGGACATTAAAAAGAGGCTCAATATCATAGCCGCCGCGGTCTGCTTTTTCTATGTGATTGCCAACACCCTGATCGCTTGGGACTTCGGCATGATGATTATCCCACACTGGGAAAGCTCCGTATTTGCCCCATATTTCTGGTCAGGGAACCTCCTCGCCGGCTTCGCCTTCCTGTATCTTATGTCATTTTTCTTCATACCCGGAAAACCGGGGGAACACCTGAATAAACATATCCTCGATTCAATGGGTAAGGTGCTGATAGGTTTTGTGCTTCTGTGGGTGTACCTGTTCTGGTCGCAGTATATAGTTCTCTGGTACGGCAATCTGCCGGACCGTGCAGGGCCTGTATTCAGGCAGATGAAAGGCCATTACACCCCTGCGTTTACAATCATGATGGCGGCGATATTTATTGTTCCG
The DNA here is from genome assembly GCA_030690165.1 of Deltaproteobacteria bacterium. NCBI lineage: Bacteria > Pseudomonadati > Myxococcota > Myxococcia > Deltaproteobacteria bacterium. Next base: position 32,888 of record JAUYHF010000047.1, read on the forward strand.
TTTTTCGCTCTTATATTCAGGCGAATAAAGCTCTCTGTCAATGGCCTGGCCGCTGTCGCGGTCATAATATGCATCGGGGTATGGATTAGCAAATATCTCATGATACTGCCTGTCTTTTCGGAAGGCGGCACGCCGGTTATTATAACATGGACAGGTATTTCACTGATACTCGGGGGGCTGGCGGCCGCATTGCTCTCGCTCATCATCTTCTTCAGGCTGTGCCATGATGTTAAGGCGATGCCGGAGCAGGAATAGGAATGCCCATGGGGTTTATCATGGTATGTAAAAAAAGGTTTGTATGAATGTATGAAGAAAACATTTGAAATATCTTGTCGGCAAAGGGCAAAGAAACACCCCATTTTGTTTCTGCTGCTTGCGCTATCGGTCATGGTTCCTGCGCTCTTGCGCGCCGAGGAAGAACCGTTTATCAGGATGCCGGATAAACCGGCATATATGGGGGCTGCGGCGTGCAACGGCAGGTGTCATGACCCCTGGTATCGGGCGTGGAAAGACACCCCCCATGCAAAGACATATGAATTGTTAAAGCCCGGTGTAAGGGCCAATGCCAAAACAATGGCCGGAATCAACCCTGATAGTGACTACACGATGAACCCCAATTGTCTTAGATGCCATACCACGGGTTACGGGCAGAAAGGCGGGTTTGTCCCAGCGGAAACGCCCATTAGCGAGTGGAAGCCGAGCATGGAGCAGGTCGGATGCGAGATGTGTCACACTGCGAGGGGTGGGAATCAGGTCAGGGTCATCATGAAAAAGAGCAAGGGGGAATTCAAAAGAAGCAAGATAGAGCAATGGGGCGCAAGATATGATTATGAAAACATCTGCCTCCGCTGTCACGGTCACCCGAAGAGCCCACACAAGCCTTCCGTAGACCCGAAATACAGCTTCAATTATAAGGAGCGGAAAAATCATATACATGACTACGAGAAATACTATGACGAGTTCAATAAGACACAGATATATAAAATAAAGCACGGCGAGGGGGTCACGGAGAAACACCCCCTTATGATAGAGGATTGGGACATCGTGGACGGGAAAATCCGTTTTAAAAAGCTCCCGCTCTGGGATGGCTGGCTCATATTTAAGAGGAAATAACCCTGATGAGAACTAAAGAGACGTTGCAGAAAATCTATGAAGGACACCGCACGCTCACGGCCGTCTTGTCTCTCTTTATTGCGCTGTCCGTCGTTGGTATCAAGGCGCTGCATGCGGAGGATATGTCCCCAGAATCGCCGGAACCGGTGGAATCAAAATACCTTGACGAGGAAAAAGAACGCTGGAAGGGGGGGCCGGCTTTCTTTGAATCTGTTGAAGGGGTAGAACGCATCCCCGTCCCTTCCGTGGCTGATTGGAAGGAAAAGAAGGTCGTCTCCTTGCCGCAGGGAGCCGTAGAATTCCCGGAACTTTCGTCCGATCCGAAAAACCCGAACGTGGACATGATCAGCAAAGAAGCATGGAACATCCCCTATGCACGGTTCTCCTATTTCGGTCTCTCAAACAGGGATATTGCATGGATAATGGGCCAGCTCCATATCCTGTTCGCGTCGTTCATACTCGGCGTTCCGTTCTTTATCATCATAGCCGAGATATTGGGGTGGAGGAGCGGGGATAAAAAATACGAGAGACTGGCAAAGGAAACCACGAAGATAGTGGTCGTGTGCTACAGCCTTACGGCCCTCACAGGGGGCTTCTTTCTCCTCGTGCTCATCACCTTCTATCCGAGCTTCATGACATGGCTGTTCCGGGGGTTTAAAAACCTGGTGAGCTTTTGGTATCCGGTTTTGTTTATCATTGAGACTATCTTCATGTACTGTTATTACTATATGTGGGAACCGCTGGATAAGATGAACAAGAAATGGGTTCATATCATCCTCGGTATCCTCCTTAATCTATCGGGCATAGCGCTGCTTATCCTGATAAACGCGCCTGCATCATTTATGTTGACGCCCCCAACCGTAGGGGGGTCAGTACAGGGGATTGCCGGATTTGGAGAGTGGGCATGGATAAACAATTTCAGCTGGTGGCCACTCAATCTCCACCGGTTGCTCGGGAATTTCACCTACGGCGGATTCATTGTGGCATTCATAGGCGCCTATATGTACCTGATGTCCAAGAACGACGAGGAGAGGGCCTATTATGACTGGCAGGGGTATCTGGGCAACACCATAGGCCTCGGTTTCATTTTCCCCCTCCCTGCCGTCGGCTATATCTATGCCCACGAACTCTATCAGTATGACGCCTCCATAGGGATGTACATCATGTCTGACAGGCTCTCAATGTTCATGCTTGTCCAGGCCGTATTGATAGGCCTTCTCTTTATCGGCAGCAACTACTATATATGGGTCAGCACCAAAAGGATCGAGGGGGCGCAGAAATACCTGCTGGGGATGAAATACACCTATATACTGATGTTTGTCTGCGCGGCCATATGGTTTGCGCCGAGGCATTTTTTCGCCACAATGCTGCTTGAGCCCGGGATGGTGCCGGCCGCGATGATAAAGGACGCCTATCTCGCCGCGACCGAGCTGCCGGAGGAGCTGGCCTTTATAGCGCTTATGAAGGCAAAAAACACGGCCGCCACGGTGTTGATATTCCTGACCTTGCTGAATTTTATCCTTTACCGTATTGCCGTTAAGAAGGGAACCATAGAATATGGTAAAATCAATCCTGTTTCACAGTTCACGCTGATATTTCTCGCCTTTTCATCTACATGGCTGATGGGGCTTATGGGAGCCATAAGGGAACTGGCCAGAAAGAATTACCATGTCTACAGGGTCTTCAAGGACATGACGCCGGACGCATATACCCCGACCCTTCAACACACCGGCATGGTAGTCACCTCGGTTACCTTGATATTTTTCGCTATCTTGTGCTTTATCATATGGATGCAGCTTAAACTTCCCAAGTCCGCATCGGCAGAGAAAAAGAATTCGGGAGAAGGTTAATGAAATTGCAATGGGATTCCCTTCTTAAGCACGGATGGGTTAAGAAGTTTATAGTGTATATCATCGGTGCCATGGTCATGACAGCGCTTACGAATAAGGCCGGCTTCCCCCGGTTATTCATTGTAATATTCAATGTCTATGCCTTCGCCTGTTTTCTCTTTTATATCATCATAGACCTTCCGGCCATGAGGAAGCTTACGGGGCTGCGGGCTTTTGCCTATCTTATAGCGACCTTTGCCCTATTCTCCGGCCTCTATAGCGGTGTTGCCGCCTTTCTCCCGCAGTTTAACCCGGAGTTTGAGTTGGAGGAGATAAGAAAACCCCCGGTAAACCTCTCCGCCCTCAGCGGGCCTGAGGCAATCAAGGCGGGCGAGGCGGTCTATAATAAGAACAAATGCGCCAACTGTCATAAATTCAAAGGCACTGGCACCTCGATGAGGGGTCCCCATTTCGACCTCGTGCAGATAGGACTCAATGATGAGAAATGGCTCAAGGAGGGCATCGTTAACCCGAGAAAGGATGCGGCCAAGGGGTTTGAGGACCAAAAGTCAAAGACCGCGATGCCGACTTATTTCGGAGAGGACATCTCCGAGGACGAGATGGGGGCATTGCTGGCGTTCCTGAAGACCGGATGGAGCAAGGAAAATATGCCGGTAAGGGGTAAGGAGGATGTGGATCCCATGGTAAGATGGGATGAGGACACTGAGATGATCGCCATGGGAAAGGAGACCTATGAGGGTAACCTCTATCCAGGGCTTAATTGTTCAGTCTGCCACGGCAAGGACGGCATATCCATAATGCAGGGCGCGAGGGACCTGAGAGACCCCAATTCCATATCCAAGAGACCGGGCAAGGATGGGAAGAAACTAAAGGACTGGACCGACGCCGACTGGTTTGACAGCGTTGCAAACGGAATCCCCAAAACCCCGATGATGCCATGGCTGGAGCAGTATCCGCCACGTGCCATCTGGCTTGCCGTAGTCTATGCAAAGCAGTTTTCAAAGAGTAAGGGTAAATGATATACTGGTCAATAAAAGCTAATCCGATTGAGTATGCCCTGTGCGATTATGTATAAGAACATCCTTGTTTGTCTCAACAATCAAGATGAAAGTTTTCTTCATGTAAATACCAACTGAAATTAGAGGAGGGAGTATTCCCCATGGACTAAACAGAAAGGTATGGAGGGATGTTAAGAAAAAAAGATAGAATACAGGCTGCAAGTTATTAGTCTATTTAGACTGTAGTATCATTCAACCCATTTAGGGGGAGGGGCGGCATAGTAACCGGCTATCTGGTTTTCAAAGCTTGTATATTCAGCTAAGAAGGTTAATTTTACAGGGCCGGTGGGACCATTTCGCTGTTTTTCAATAAGAACCTCGGCGTTTTTTGCGATCTTGCTTCTCTCACAGGAGCAGGCCGTAGTTCCTTTGGTTTCATCAGGACACTTGCAGGAGGTGTAAACCACTTCCCTGTATACAAAGGCCACCACATCTGCATCCTGCTCTATGGCGCCTGATTCCCGTAAGTCTGCCAATTGCGGCCTCTTCTCCTCTCTTCGCTCAGGCATCCTTGAAAGCTGGGAAAGGGCGATTACAGGCACATTGAGTTCCTTTGCCATAGCCTTCAGAGACCTTGAGATATCCGAGATTTCCTGCTCTCTGTTATCCGCATCATGCCTGCCTCTCATGAGTTGAAGATAATCCACAATAACGAGTTTGATGCCGTCCTGCCTCGCCAATCTCCTTGCCTTTGCCTTTATATCAAGAACAGATTGCGCAGGGGTGTCATCTATGAATATAGGCGACTCATGCAGAATGCCAATTGCGGTTGTGAGTTTATTCCAATCTTCATCTTTCAGTTTGCCGCTTCTTAATCTGTAAAGGTCAACCTTTGCCCTTGCCGCAAGCAGCCTCTGCATAAGCTGCTCTTTACTCATCTCGAGCGAAAAAATTACTACAGGATTGCCTGCCTCTGCCGTATTCTGGGCAATATTCAGACAAAATGCTGTCTTGCCCATGCTTGGCCTTCCTGCAATAACAATAAGGTCTGATGGTTGAAGCCCTGATGTAAGCTCATCAAACTTATCAAAGCCGGTAGGCACACCTGTAATATGGCTATCATTTTTAGAAAGGTTTTCAATGAGCTTAAAGGTATGCGAGGTCAAAGCCTTTATAGGGTAAACAGACTGTTTTGTCTTATCCTGCGCTACCTCAAATATTATCTTTTCAGCGTCATCCACAAGGTCGTCTATCTTTTCTCTGCCGTTGTAGCATCTTGTTACTATTTCTGTGGATGAATTTATGAGCTTTCTGAGCAAGGCCTTTTCTCTTACTATCTTTGCATAGTAAACTATATTTGCCGCAGTTGGCGTTGATTCTACCAGTGCGGTCAGATATGAGACGCCTCCCGCAGACTCAAGCGCACCCATATTTTTAAGGGCATCCGGCAGGGTTACAAGGTCTATGGGTTCATTCTCTTTATCCTTGAGAGAACGCATGGCCTTGAATATTTTTCTGTGGGCATCCCTGTAAAAATCCTCTCCGCCAGGGTCTAATATGCCGGTAAGCTTGTCTATGGCATCATTTTCAATAAGGACGGCCCCAAGGACAGATTGCTCTGCTTCTATATTTTGAGGGGGGAGCTTGTGAAGGGATATATCCTGTTGTAGCTGAATTGCCATAAATTAGAGGCTATAGGCAAGAGGCCATAGGCTATGGGGATGTTTACTATACCCATTGCCGATAGCCTATCGCCTGTAGGATATTTATTCTTTTACAACCAAAACCCTGAGATTTGCAGTAACTTCCGTATGAAGTTTTACGGGGACAGTAAAACTGCCAAGGGTCTTAATAGGCTCTTCCAGATGAATCTTTTTGCGGTCTATCTGAATATTATTTTCTTTAAGACGCGCCTCAATATCTATTGATGTAACAGAGCCGAAAATCCTATCTTCCTCGCCGGTTTTTTTGGCAAAGTTTAAAGAAAGCTTTTCTATCTCCTGTGCCAGTTTTTGAGCCTCTTCCTTCTGTTTCTCTGCCTTCTTTTCCCATATCTTTAGCTCTTTCTCAAGAAGTTTAAGGTTTTTTGCTGTAGCCTCTATTCCAATTCCCTGCGGGATCAAATAATTTCTTGCATGACCATCAGCAACCCTGACAACATTTCCCATTTTACCAAGGGAAGGAGTGTTTTTCTTTAATATAATTTCCATTATTTTAATGCCTCCTCTATAGTTAGCAGATTGGTTTATCAGAGAACAGCGGGTTTGTTTTTCCAATCAGCCAATACTTTAATTCGATAGCCCCTATTTAAACTATGCTACCCTACCGTTGTAGTAAAAGGAAGGAACGCGAGTATCCTTGCCCTTTTAATGGCAGTTGCCACATCCCTTTGATGCTTGGCGCAGTTTCCGGTAATTCGCCTCGGGGTAATCTTGCCGCGCTCGCTTATAAATTGCTTAAGGATTCTGAAATCCTTATAATCTGCTTTCATATTTTTATCGGCGCAAAAGCGGCAAACCTTTTTCTTTTGAAAGGAACGTTTGCCTCCAAACTGCTGCTGGCGACCTTGAGGCGCAGACCCTGGTTTAGCTCTGTTTTCACTCATGGGTTTACCTCCTTAGATTCTTTCGCCTCTCCCTGCTTAATGTCCCTGCTTACTACCGCCGGGGCAGGCTCTGCAGGGACATGTTTTTCTTCTTTAGTTTTTTTAACAGCCTTTGTTTCTATCTTTTTAACTGTCTGATAACGGATAACATCCTCATTTAGCCTTAAAATCCGTTCAACCTCTTTAGAGGCCGCAGGGCTGGAAGAGATATTCGCAAAAATATAATGGCCATCCGCATGTTTCCTAATTGGATACGCCATTCTTCTTTTGCCCCACTCTTCGATCTTGACGACCTGGCCATTTAGGCCCTCTACAGTCTCTTTTACCTTCTGGATGATCCCCTTTATGACATCCTCTCCTGCGTCCGGTCTTGTAATAAAGACCACTTCATAATTATTACTCATCCTATATGCCTCCTTATGGATTCCTATCCATTACTTAATAATGAATTAGGTGAGCCCCTGAACAAACTTCAGGGGCAAGGATTAATTCAAAAAAGCTTATACTATATTTTATTATGTAAATCAAGGATATTTTTTGTTTTTTTGTTTTTGCCTTTTCTCCTGTAATCCCAAAGTGATAATGTCCTATTCTGCCAAAGTAGAAATGTCCACTGATTAAAGCCTTCAGGGGCAGGCTCTAATTCAGAGATGCTAAACTGTCCTTATTTTAAGGAGGGCAGAATGGCAGGAAAGGACATACTC
>JAUYHF010000048.1 GCA_030690165.1 Deltaproteobacteria bacterium
TGGTTGACAATGCTGTGATTGACATTTTTCAGATAATGTCTTACGCTCTTGAACATGGAAATCAAATCAGACTTTTTGGTTATAGGAAGCGGCGTGGCAGGTTTAAGTTTTGCGCTAAAGGCGGCAAGGCTTGGCACTGTCTCTATAGTTACCAAGCGGGAAAAGAGGGAATCTGCTACATTCTATGCCCAGGGAGGCATAGCGTCTGTCCTGAGCGCAGAGGATAGTTTTGAGGCACATATAAAAGATACCCTGGAGGCAGGCGCCGGCCTGTGCCGTCCGGGTATTGTTGAAATGGTGGTAAGGGACGGCCCCGACAGGATACGGGAGTTGATGGAGCTTGGCGCAAGGTTTACTAAAAGGATAATAAACAATATTGAAGAGCTGGACCTTGGCAAAGAAGGGGGGCATTCAAAAAGGCGGATTGTTCATGCCCAGGATATGACAGGCAGGGAAATAGAAGATGCGCTATTAAAGGCCGTTGACGCAGAGAAAAATATTGTTGTCTATGAAAACCACATAGCAGTAGACCTTATAACCCATTCTAAGTTTGCAGGAAAGATAGATGCGGATGTTTGCGTGGGGGCGTATGTTCTGGATAAAAAAACAGGAGCGGTTCGCACATTTCTAACAAAGGGCACAATCCTTTCTACAGGCGGGGCAGGAAAGGTTTATCTGTTTACCACCAACCCGGATATTGCCACAGGAGATGGCATTGCAATGGCATACAGGGCTGGCGCAACAATTGCAAATATGGAATTTATTCAGTTTCACCCTACCTGTCTTTATCATTCCAGGGCCAAAAGTTTTCTAATCTCTGAGGCAGTTCGAGGCGAAGGCGGAATCTTACGGCTAAAAGACGGAGCGCCATTTATGGCAAATTATCATCCCATGAAAGATCTGGCTCCGAGGGATAATGTTGCGCGGGCCATTGACTTTGAGCTTAAAAAAAGGGGGGATGACTGTGTGTATCTGGATATTACCCATAAAGACCCTGCCTTTATAAAGAGCAGGTTTCCAAACATTTATGAAAAATGCCTTTCATTCGGTTTTGACATGACAAAAGAGCCTATCCCTGTGGTTCCGGCTGCGCATTATATATGCGGAGGGGTTTTGACAAATGACTGCGGCGAGACCTCTATTAAAGGGCTTTTTACTATCGGCGAGGCAGCCTGCACAGGTTTGCATGGGGCTAATCGTCTGGCGTCCAATTCTTTATTGGAGTCGCTTGTTTTTGCAAACAGGGCATATATAAAGGCAAAGGAACTTATTGATAGAGATATTTCAATTCCTGAAATACCTGTATGGCAGACAGGCGGCGCAGTGGACAGCGACGAGGCTGTAATAATTTTGCAAAATTGGGATGAGATAAGAAGAGCCATGTGGAATTATGTTGGAATAGTCCGTTCAAATAAAAGGCTTGAAAGGGCATACAGAAGGATAGAAAACCTGAAGAGCGAAATAAATGAATATTACTGGAAATTTACTGTAACAAGCGACATCCTTGAACTTAGAAATATTGCCGCAGTGGCAGAGCTTATTATAAAATGCGCTGTGATGAGAAAGGAGAGCCGCGGGCTCCATTATAATATAGACTATCCGGAAACAGACGATAAAAACTGGAAGAGGGACACAATTATATGAAGACATTTACAGAGTATATCTATATTGAAACAAAGAAAAAACGGGAATATATCAATATCACGGATAAGGTGGAAGAAATCGTAAAAAAGAGCGGCATTGAAGATGGAATGGCGCTTGTATCTGCCATGCACATAACAGCAGGGGTTTATGTAAATGATGCGGAATCCGGGCTTATCCAGGATATAGATGAATGGCTTCAAAGGCTTGCCCCGGAAGGGCCTGACTACAGGCATCACAGGACAGGCGAGACAAATGGCGACGCCCATCTGAAAAATCTGCTTATCGGCCATCAGGTGATACTTCCCATAACAAAAGGCCGATTGGATTTAGGCCCATGGCAGCAGGTCTATTATGCGGAATTTGACGGCCGGAGGAGAAAAAGGGTGGTTGTAAAGGCGATGGGGAAATAGGATAAGTATTCATGCTAAATATCCCTGCGCTTTATTCATTAAATACAGTTTGTTATGGCTTTGGTATTTCAAGGTCTTTACATATTTTTGAGACTAGCTACTCATCAATCTCTCTGTGACGGGGAAGGGTGCTCGCCTTCTTTTTCTTCCTATTTACATATACTGTATGATTTGCGCCTTCTCGTAGAAATTCACATCCGTTTGACTCAAGATGCCGAATTACATCTTTTCTTTTCAAACCGTTACTACTCCAAAGTCTTCTTTTATAATTTCAAGACCAGTAAGTTCTTCCTCAAAGAGTTGCCTATTAGCGTCCAAAACAAGATGGACTGCCTCAATTAAATTTTTTCTTACTTCATCAAGAGTTGTACCCTGTGTATTAGCTCCGGGAAGTTCTTCAATAAAGCCGATATATCCGTAAGGCGATTTTTGAAAGATTGCAGTTAATTTTTCCTTCATCTTTATCGTCCCCCTTTTTTATTTATAGCATGCCATAACAACAAAGCTAACCTGCACTACGGCTATTCGTGTCAGATTGAGCGCATTGTTCGCTTGCTTCATTATTACTCAACTATGACATTGGTAATCGTCCTTTTTACACCGGCAATCCTCTGAATCTTTGTTATAACAACATCGCCCAATACCTTAAAATTGGAAGCAGCAACAGATGCAATCACATCATAAGGGCCTGTCACCGCGTGAGCCTCCTTTACACCCGCAATCCTTTCTACCTTATCTGCCACTGTCATGGACTTGCCGTGCTCACATTCTATAAAAACATACGCTGAGACTGACATATTACCTCCTCCATATAATGATGGCGCCCCCGAGACGATTCGAACGTCCGGCCAACAGATTAGGAATCTGCTGCTCTATCCATCTGAGCTACGGGGGCAGAAATACAGTATTGAGCAAATATTATTATCCATAACCTGCTTTTTTGTCAACCAGAAAAATTGTGTTAATAGGGATAACTGCCATTAACCCCTTTTCATGGAAAGATAAGAGTCCGCCAAAGTTTTAAAACCATCTATATCACCCTTCTTTTCAGCCTCCTCCAGCTTTTTTAAAAGAATGGATGTTTCCTTCTTAAGCCTGCTTGTCATAAATACCCTTTTACAGCAATCCTCCAATTGTCTTTCCGGCTCTTCTTTTATTGAGCCGTCATCCTCAACAGATGTTTTTAGAAGCCATGCCTTTGCCTTGTCAGAGGGGGCTCTTTCAATAATTGACGCCATGTCAAAGCTATTATTCTTGCCGGAAGACGCCCCTTTTTGTAAGGCGTCCATAATTAGCCTCCCTGCCTCTTTCAGAAAATCTGTTTTAAACATCTCTATAGCGCCTTTGACAGATTCATTATATAGATGAGGCCCGGCAAGCAGAATCTTGAGTATGGTTTCTTCTGTTTTAGCGGAGCCCCCTTTGCTTATTATCTCATTTGCAGTAGGAGTTGTTTTGCCCCTGACCTCTGCCCCCTGCTTACTGCCTGCAGGGGCAGGCTTCTGACTTCTTATTTCCGAAGCAGCCCTTATTGCCGACAAAACTGCATCCGGTCTGATATGAATGATGTTTGCAATCTTCTCCACATAAACATCCCTCTCTATTGCATTCTTCACGCTTGCAACATAAGGCGCCGCAGTTTCCAGAAAAGAAACCTTGCCGGACGGTGTTTCTATGTCAAACCTTATTCTGATGGAATCAAGAAAGAAATCCATAATGGGTTTGGCTTTTTCAATATACTGCGACATGGCTAAAACGCCTTGTTTTTGAAGAAGGTCATCAGGGTCCATGCCCGCCGGCATAAGGACAACCCTTGCATGTATATCCTCCTCAATAAACATAGTAACGCTCCTTAAGGCCGCAGATTTGCCGGCCTCGTCTGAATCGAAAAGCGTATAAATTTCTTTTGCATATCCCTTGAGCCTTCTCAGATGCTCTGTTGTAAGCGCGGTTCCAAGCGTGGCAACAGCATTTGAAAAACCGTGCTGATGCAGCATCAGGAGGTCAAAGTATCCCTCAACCATTAAAACAAAACCCTTGTTTGAGGCGGAATTTTTGGCCTGATACATGCCATAGACAACCTCGCCTTTTTTAAACAGCGGCGAGGCAGGGGAATTTAGATATTTAGGCTCTTCATTTCCAATAGACCTTCCGCCAAAGCCGATAACCCTGTTTCTGACATCTGTTATGGGGAACATAATTCTGTTTCTGAATCTGTCATAGAAATCTTTGTCTTTCCTTTGCACAAGCCCGGCCTTTTCAGCAAGCTCCAGAGATATGCCTTTATTTGCAAGAAATTTTACAAGACTGTCGCGGCCATGCGGGGCGTAGCCAAGCTTAAAATTTTTTACAATCTCCGGTTTTAACCCCCTGGTTTTGATATATCCCCGCGCCTTTTCTGCCGCGGGAGATGCAAGCAGGTTATGTTGATAAAAATCCGCTGCCGCATGGTTTGCTAAAAACATGAGCTCCCGTTTTTGTTCTTCCACTGACGGTTTTTTATCAAGCAGGGAAAGGTCTATCCCCACCCTTTTTGCAACTGTTTTTATAGCCTCAGGAAATGAAAGATTCTCCTGCTTCATTAGAAATGTAAACGCATTTCCACCACTGCCGCAGCCAAAACAATAAAATATCTGTTTCTCGTCATTTACTGTAAAAGAGGGGGTTTTCTCAGAATGGAACGGGCAGAGGCCGATATGGTTCTTTCCGCTTTTTCTAAGGGGGAGATATTCTGAAATAATCTGGACAATATCAGCCCGTTCTCTTATCTCATCCACTTTTTCAGAAGGTATCATCATATCTCTACTGCCAATTTTGATATATCTGCAATCTGGTAATACAGGTCTCTAACCATATTCAAAAGCGCCAGACGATTGCGGCGGATCTTTTCATCTTCTACCATTACCATGACCTTGTCAAAGAATGTATCTATTGTGCCTTTCAGGGATGATAGGGTTTCAAAGACCTTTTCATAATCGCCCTCTTTCCAGTATCTTTTTATCTCAGGCGCAATCCTCTCTATAGTCTCAAAAAGCCCTTTTTCTTTTATCTCTTCAAAGAGAGTTGCGTCCGGTTTTTCGTCCTTGAACTCAAACCCCTTGAGTATGTTGGATACCCTCTTGAACGCAATTACCAGCGCAGCACATGCAGGGTTTTTCTTAAATTTCTCAAGGGCCTTTACCCGTTTTACGGCATCGTTTATATCATGCCACTGCGCTGACAGCACGGCGTCCACAGTATCAAAGGAATAGCTTTGAGACATAAGTTGATTCCGCAATCTCTCTTTGAAAAAATCAAGTACATCTTTTTTAACATCAGCAGGAGTTCTCGTGAGTTTGGAGTTGAGAAGATAAATTGATATGCCAACGATCTTGTCAATGCTTACGGGAAAACCCTTTTCAATGATTATGGCGATGATGCCAAGCGCTTGCCTCCGCAAGGCATACGGGTCAGCCGCGCCTGTGGGATTCAGGCCGACACCAAAGCAGCCGCAGATGGTATCCATTTTGTCCGCTATGCTGATAATGGCGCCTGGGATGCCTGAAGGCAGCTTGCTGCCCGCTTGGGTTGGAAGATAATGCTCATAGATTGCCCTTGCAACATCCGTGCATTCTCCCGAAATCAGCGCATACTCCATGCCCATGACACCCTGCAATTTGGGAAATTCTCCAACCATGCCTGACACCAGATCTGCCTTACAAAGCATGGCGGCTCGGCCAATCACCATCTTATTAAATAATTTCGGGCCAATGCTGAATGAGTCAAACGCCTTTGGGTTATAATCTTCCCCTAAAAAGTTCTCTGCCTTTTCATCTGTTCTCAATGGTTCGCACTGGTCCAAAATCTCACCGATAAAAACAGCCAGTTCCGCAAACCTTTTAACCTTTTCATACGATGTGCCGAGTCTTGCCTGAAACACAACGTCCTTCAACGTTTCTACTCTGTCCTTGAGCGGAATTTTTATGTCTTTGTCAAAATAGAATTTTGCGTCACTCAGCCTTGCCTTCAAAACCCTTTCATTCCCCTTTATAATCACCTTCGGATCCTTTGCCTTTGTGTTTGCAACAAATATAAAATAAGGAAGGAGATTTGCCTCTTTGTCAACAACAGAGAAATATCTCTGATGCTCCCTCATAGTATTTACAACCACATCCTTTGGAAGGCTCAAAAACTCTTTATCAAAACCCCCGCGAAGCGCTACAGGATATTCCACAAGATATGTAACCTCTGTAAGGAGTTCATCATCCTGCAAAACAAGCCCGCCAACAGCCTTTGCCTCTTTTTCAATCCCTTTCTGTATCATTTTTTTCCGTTCTTCCGCATCAACAATAACATAACCAGCCTTTGTCTTTTTCAGATAATCCTGAAGCCCTGTTACTTTGAACGGCTGCGGCTTCATAAACCTGTGGCCGTACGATACCGCCCCTGTCTTAATATGTCCGCATTTGAAATGGATTATATCCTTGCCGAATATCGCCGTTATCCAGTGGATCGGCCTTGCAAATCTAATATCGCCATTACCCCACCGCATGGCCTTTGGAAACGGGACTCCGGTTATCAGTTTCGGCAGAACCTCTTGCAGAATGTCTTTTGTCTTTTTGCCTTTCACATCTTTTTTTGCACAGATATATTCGCCTTTCGGGGTTTGAACGATTTTTAAGTCTTTAACCTTTACACCCTGGCTTTTTGCAAAGCCCTCGGCTGCCCTTGTGGGTTTTCCGTTTTCATCAAAGGCGGCACGTTTCGCAGGCCCCATTATTTCTGTAACTGTGTCCGCCTGTTTTTCGTCCATACCCTGCGCATAGATCATGAGTCTTCTTGGTGTGCCGAACATGCGAATGTCTTTAAAACCAATGCGGTTTTCCTCAAGGGCCTTTTTCAAAAGCCCCTGCATTGATTCAAGGGCATTGGGTATAAATCCGGCCGGTATCTCCTCTGTTCCTATTTCCAAAAGAAGGTCTTTTGGCATGAAAAACTCCAGATACTATCTCAAAATTATAGGGCTTTTATCAATCTTTCCGCTTCTGCTCTATCCTTCTTTATATCTTCTGTGGTCAATTCGGAAGGGGCGATAATTGGATATCTCTCGGTATAGTAATAACCTGTTACCCGTTCACAAAGGTCCCTAAATGCCTCAAGAGTGGGGTTAAACTCAACCGCATAATCAAGCAGGGTATTGAGTTCATGAATCTTTCTAAGTTTCCAGCCTTTTCCCAGCAGGAATGCTTTAAGATATTTTTCTAACGATTGCTGAAGAAAGAACGCCGCGCCGTCAGGGTCGCCGTCTTTAAGCAGGACTTCCATTCTATGCCAGTCCTTCTCAGCTACCTTTGTCCAGTCTTCCGGATAATGAGAATCCTTCGTCTCAATCACGTCCGTATCCCGGTTTCAAGTATTTCGTTAATAAACTGGTCGCCAATCTTCTTGCGGTATTCCAATTCCTTATGTGTCAAAACGATAGGGGAAAAGGGGATTCTTTTTATCAAGTCTCTTAGAAGCCGTTTTACCGATGCCTGCCTTTCATAAAAACGTTCTTTGGATTCAGAGATGACAAGCATATCTATATCGCTGTCCGCTGTAGCTGTTCCTCGTGCATAAGAGCCGAAAAGGATAACCTCTTTTGCTCCGTATTGCTCCTTTAGCCTGCTTGCGATTATTTTTATTAGATCAATCATCTTCTAAAAACTCCAGATACCGATTCGTTAAAAACAGTGTAAAACTAACAGATATTGCGTCTTAAATCAAGGAGATGTTTGGCTCATTGTAACGTCAAATTAAATATACAAGGATTAAAAAAACTTGACAGAAGAAAGTGTGTGCTATAATTTATAATGGAAAAAAGTATATAAGACCGAGACGATTAGGACTGCAAGCGGAAGTATATTGTTTAATTCCCAGAACTTCGGTTCAGGAATCACAGGATGACCAGTTTGCTTATACAGAAGAAAACACCTGTCTTTTCTGTTTTATACAGACTGTATAAAACATGTTAGCTGACACGAGAGGACACTTTGATAGACCGCAGCATGAAAATAGGGATCATCTCCAGTGTCGTGGCTACGATCCTGTTCATCTATCTCCTTGATCCCCTCCTGCGGCTGATCACCTTCTTATTGTTCAATGTCTTTAGCTCGGTAGCGCAAGCGTATACCGATCGTCTCTTCGCGCAAGCGGCTCTTCTTTCTGGACCCGACCCAAGCTTCGCACTCCTTTCCTTTCTTGCGGGGATTTCCAGCGGCATACTTTCCAGCTTCGCCTTTACCCTCCTCTTCTTCTGGAATCGACCGGAGCCTCCGAAGAAGCGCCAACTGCTCACGAGAAGCCAGCGGTGGCTCCTCCGCTGGGGGGGAGCAGCCATCTCGTTGTTGCTGGTGGGAGCTATGATTCTTATGGTGTTTAGCACCATGTTCCAACTTCGAATCACAACAAGTTTCACTCAACATCTTGCGACCGTTGCACCTTACATTACTGATCAGGACGCGAAAGTTCTGAAGAGTAGGTGGACGCGGATGAGATCCGAAAGTGACTTCAGGGCACTATATCATGATCTCAATCAGATCGCCGAAAAGAACGAGCTGACGTTGCCTGAGAACAAGGTGTATTCATTCTCGAGTTTGTGAGGCGTGTCAGCTAACAACGCGCTTAACCCGACGGTCCTTCGCGTCACGACGCTTGCGAAAGGCGGCAAGCGCCGCTCGTCCTGCGGCTTAACTCCGTATTGCGCCAGCAGCCATAAAGCAGGTCTTTAGACATTTTTTATTCTCCGGTTTATAAAGTAACATCAGGCATCTTCAATGCCTTTTTTCTGTAGCTTAGATTTGCCGCTATCCTATAAATAATTCCATTTGAGCTTCTCAAACTTCTTTTGAGTATGTTTTTGATAGTATATGTATTTCTGAAAATCCAGTAGTAGCCGTTTTGCAGCTCTTCAACTGTCATGCCTTTTGGCTGAAATACGACCTCGCCTGTATGATACCTTGCCCAATCCCTGTCAATTATCCTCCCCTCTTTTTCAAGGAGGCCATAGGTTACTGTGCCCGGCAGAGGCGTGAGGATGTGAAACTGTGCTGCGTCCATATTTGTCTCCATGATAAAATCAAATGTAGTTTTGAACACAGATGAGTCGTCCTCATCAAGACCGAACACAAAACTGCCAATAATATTTATGCCGGCGTCATGTATCTTTTTTATTGCCTCTTTGTAGTCCTTTGCCGAATTCCAGCCCTTGTGCAGGTTTTCAAGGCTTTTCTGCGAAAGGCTCTCAAAACCTATGAATGCGTATCTACCGCCGCTTCTTGCATAGAGATTTAACAATTCAGGGTCTTTTGCCATTGTGATAGACGCCTGGCTTCCCCATATTACCTTTAGCGGTATCAGTTTTTGAAACAGTTCCTTTGCATATCTGGGTCTTCCAACGATATTGTCATCCATAAAAAAGAATTTCTTTGAGCCAAAGCCCTTTATTTCTTCTATCACCTCGTCAACCGGTCTTGTCCTGAATTCTTGGCCAAAGAATGCAGTAACCGCACAGTAGTCGCAGTTGAATGGACAGCCGCGTGTTGCCTGGAGCGTATAAAAGCCAGAATACATTTCTCTGTTAAGAAGATTTCTGCGCGGAATAACCATATTTTCCATGTCGCACAATTTATCTGCCTTGTATTTCTGCTTTAATTCACCCCTTTTAAAATCAAGAAGAAGTTTATGCCAGACAAGTTCCGCCTCGCCGATAACGACTGCGTCCGCATGCTGCAGCGCCTCATCCGGAAGCGCAGACACATGGATGCCGCCCATTACCACCTTTACCCCTTTTTTTCTGAAATTATCCGCTATCTGGTATGCGCCGGGCATCTCTGCTGTAAATCCTGTAATGCCGACAAGGTCTGCCTTTGCGTCATAATCAACGGGCTTGACCCTCGCATCCAATATCTCAACATCCCAGTCCGTTGGAGTAAGCGCCGCGATAGTCGGCAGATTTAAACGTACAAAACCTGCCTTTCCGCTTTTGGAGACCCCGCCCCAGTAACTGCGCTCATTTTTTGGAAGGATTAGAAGGAGTTTCATGTAAAAATAAAACTAACAGATATTGCCTTTTAAATCAAGAGAACCGCATTTTAATGCTTCGGAAATGACTCATGGATTACTGTATTAAACCGCCTTGACAGGCGCATGTTTATTGGATAGGATTGGCTTATTAAAACCGCTTTCTTGAGAAGAATCCATCCATGCAAACAGAAGGAGAATAAACATGAAACCAAAAAAGATAAGAGAGGATGTTTTCTGGGTCGGGGCAGTGGACTGGGACAGGAGATTGTTTGATTCTCTTGTACCTTTGCCGGACGGGACCAGTTACAATGCCTATTTGATTTATGGAAGCGAAAAGACAGCCCTGCTGGACACGGTTGACCCAAGCATGATAACTGTCCTCATGTCCCGTCTGAAAGATGTTAAAAATATAGATTTTATTATTTCTCACCACGCTGAACAAGACCATTCAGGGGCGATTCCATGTGTGCTGGAAAAATATAAAAATGCAAAAGTTGTAGCTACGTCAAAAGGCAAGCCTATGCTTGTGGAACATCTGCATATCCCGGAGGAGAGGATTATAACAGTGAATGATGGAGAGACCTTGTCTTTAGGGAATAAGACCCTGGAGTTCATCCATGCGCCCTGGGTTCACTGGCCAGAGACTATGTTTACATATCTCCGGGAAGATAAAATACTTTTTACCTGCGACCTGTTCGGTTCTCACTTTGCCACTTCAGATATATTTTATAGTGAATATTGGCATGTATGCGATGCTGCAAAGAGATACTATGCCGAGGTGATGATGCCGTTCAGGACTACGATCCGGAAGCATCTGGAGAAGATGAAACAATATCAGATTGACATGATTGCGCCGAGCCACGGCCCTGTCCATAATGACCCTGAATGCATCATTCAATCACACAGAGAATGGGTTTCTGACGCGCTCAGCAATACCGTTGTTATGCCATATGTGACCATGCACGGCAGCACCCAGTTAATGGTGAATTATTTGACCGAAGCCCTTGCTGAAAAGGGAGTGAAAGTGGAGAGGTTTAATTTGGCTGTCACCGATACTGGAAAATTGGCTATGGCGCTGGTTGATGCTGCCACCATTGTAATCGGCTCGCCTACAGTTCTGGTTGGGGCGCATCCTCTTGTTATATCCGCTGCATTTCTTGCTAATGCATTAAAGCCAAAGCTTAAATTTGCCTCTATCATCGGTTCTTATGGCTGGGGAGGCAAGATGGTTGAACAGATTGGCGGGGTGTTATCTAATTTAAAATTGGAAATGCTTGCGCCGGTCATTATGAAAGGACAGCCAAAGGCGGAAGACTATCAGGCATTGGATAGATTGGCGGATGAGATAGCAAGTAAACACAAGCAAAACAATATATAAAATTAATTATAAAAACCGGCTGTAAGGCGAAAAGTTTTTAAGTAAAATTTTGTAACCAGCAATGCTACTTAAAGTTTTCCTCTCCCTTGATGGGGGAGGGCAGGGTGGGGGTGAAAACTTTTGTAATACTGCACACCCTCCCCTTAGTCCCCTCCCGTCAAGGGAGGGGAGATTTTAGGTTAGATGCCCGCCAGCTTGCTGACGGGGTAATTCACTCAAAAGGAAGTTCTGACGGAGGCAAGATGCGATGGTACAAGGGGTTGGAGCAAACAGCCGTCGGATTCTCCCCGGTTTAGGCGGAAAAGGACAATCTGCCTCCACCGGTTTATACAGTCTGTCCAATCATTGTTTATGTCTCTATAACAGTAAGGCTATGACGATAGATTATTTTAATGAATCTGAGAAGTACAGACCGAAAACGATTAAAACGCTCCTTGTTGGTGAGGCTCCGCCTTCATCAGGAAAGACGTATTTTTATGTTCCAAAAGCGATGTCAGACAAGATTTTAATTCAAAAAGATAGTAGTCTGCCAGCAACTATTTTCAATCACTATTTTCAAAAACGACCAACAACTGTAGAGAAATATGTCGATTTTCTACGTCTGCTTAAGGCAAAAGGGATATTCTTGATTGATATATGCGATGAACCTATCAAGGTTCGGAATAACCCCGAAGGTATTCAACGGATTAAAAAAGAAATACCAGCATTACAAGGAAAGATGAAGAGAAAAAATATAAACGTAGCAGTTGAAGGTATATTGTTTTTGCTCGCCAGGAATAACTACATAAAAGATATTAAGCGTGAGTTCCCAAACTCGACTTATAAAAGCTGGAAAGATTTTCGGATGTCGCCTGAACTATGTAATCTGTGAAGAAAGCTCAAGACATAACAATTCACTACACGGGACGCGATGCAGCCGCGCCCGTGATTTTAAACGTTATGGCAAAAATATTGAATAATTATCAATAATAAGTAATAATGTTTCTATGATTGACTTAAAAAAACTCAAACCGGAAATTGAACGTATTTGTCGATTATTGCCAGTAAAACGTCTCGGTATATATGGATCGGCTTTGACTCGAAGTTTTTCACCAAGCAGTGATGTTGATATACTGGTAGTTTTTGATTCGGATGAAACCGTTGACCTTTTTGACAAATACTTTGAACTAAAAGAGCATCTGGAGAAAATATTTGGACGGGAAGTTGATCTTGTTGTAGATAAACCATTCAAAAACCCTGTTTTCAGGGAAGCGGTCGAGAAGACAAGGACTATTGTTTATGAACGATGAGATAAGAAAAAACCTTATTGATATTCTCCATGCAGCAGAAGAAATACAAAATTTTACTCACGAGATGAACTTCAAGGCGTATCAAAACAGTCCGGTTACACAACGAGCGGTTGAGAGGGATTTTGAGATTATTGGAGGTAAATGAGATTTTAGATGCCTAACAAGACCTTTTGACCCTGCCGCTCACGTTTCGTTTGCCCTAACCTTGCCCTTTTGAGAAAGATGACTACAGCCCGCGCTTAAATATAACTGTAGCTATGGTTATGGTGATTATGGCAAAGACAGTAAGGAAAAGGATGTCTCCCTGCACAGCCTGGAGGCCCGCATTTTTAAAGAGAATGGCTCTCAGGGCATGGATAGAATATGTCTCTGGATTTACTATTGTGAATGTCTTCAGCCATGCCGGAAAACTCTCTATGGGATATATCGCCCCGCTTGGAAAAAAGAATATAACATTCAAAAAACCGCCTAAAACACCGACAATCCTCGGATGATTAGCCCTGCCGAGGATGATAAACATCATGCCGAGAAGGCCGATGGTGGACAGCACAATAATTGCAATAATCAAGGCAAGGCTGTAAAGGTTTAAGGTTTGCCATAAGTGGATGCCGGCAATGAGGGAGCTGAAAAAGAGGACCAGCAAGGCTATGATGGTTGTAATAATAAGCCCGCTTATAATAAGGCCCATGACAATATCCAATTTTGTAAGGGGGGTTAAAAAATGGCTCTCGTCAATGCCGAGAAACTTATCCATTACAATATTAAACACGCCTGTTGTCATGGCGCCGAGGAATATTGCCATAATCACAACTCCGGGGATCAACGTTTGGTCATAATCCACCTTTCTATACAACTCTACTTCGCGGAGTTTTGTCTTTGTCCTCTCCTCCCTGACAGATATAAACTCATTTCCAATTTCAGCCAATGCCCCTGAAATTGCCATGCGAATGGAATTGGCAGAGATAGACTCTGCATTATCAAGAAAAAGTCCAAGCTCGCCGCCTTTTCCATGTATTACATCCCTGCTGAAATTTGGCGGAATAATAAGCGCTCCCTTTAACAGCCCCTCCTTTAAATTCTTGAGCGCGAATCCCTGGTCAGAGAGGAGATACATCTTAACAGTCCTTGGTCCCGACTCAAGGGCGTGCAGCAGTTCAACTACTCTATGGCTGTAAGGCCCGTTGTCCATGTCAACAACGGCAATAGAGAGATTTTTAAGTTCGCCCTGAAATGAATTTCCGAGGATTACCAGATAAACTATGGGCATGACAACGCTCATCACGATTACTATAGGGTTTCTTGTAAATCGCCTTAAATCTCTTTCAAGCACTGCAAAGAAACGGGTCATGTCCGCCTTACCTTCCCCACTTGCTCGGCACGCCTGCGCCGATAAAAAAACTCACCTTCTTTGCCTCTTCTTCCCTGATAGGCCTTCCTGTAAAATGTATGAATACATCTTCAAGGGTCTGTTGTTTAAGCGTAACTGATGCAACCTTTGCGCCGAGCCTTTCCACGGCTGCCATCAATAGAGGAATTGCCTGAGCGCCGTTATCTACGGATACCCGCAATATACTGTCAGTTGTAACTGCTGTGTGCACAGAGGGAATAGTTTTTACTTCTTCTACTGCCTTATCTGCATCCGCGCCGCTAAATGTAATCTCCACAACATCCTTTTGAGGTATCTTCTGTTTAAGTCCTGCAACCGTGTCCATAGCAGCTATCTTTCCGTAATCTATTATAGCAACCCTGTTGCACAAGATTTCTGCCTCATCCATGTAATGCGTTGTTAAAAGTATGGTGAGCCTGTCTTCTTTGCGGAATCTCTGCAAAAGCTCCCAGACAACATGCCTGCTCTGGGGGTCAAGGCCGATGGTAGGCTCATCAAGTATAAGTAAAGACGGTTTATGTATAAGCCCCCTTGCAATCTCAAGCCTCCTCCTCATCCCTCCTGAATATGTCGCAACCAATTCCTTTGCCCTTTCCTTCAGGCCGACCATCCCTAGGAGATAGTCTATCCGCTCCTGCCTCTCCTTTTTCAGCATATCGTAAAACCTGCCGTATATATCCATATTCTCATAGCCTGTCAGATCCATATCGCTGGTCATTGCCTGCGGCACAACGCCTATAGATTTCCTGACGGCATTTTGTTCTTTTACAACATCAAACCCCATAACCTTTGCAGCGCCGCTTGTGGGTTTAATAAGCGTGCTAAGTATCCGTATAAGCGTAGTCTTACCGGCGCCATTCGGGCCGAGCAGGCCGAATGTCTCTCCTTCCTCAATAGTAAACGAGACATCATTAAGTGCAGCAAGGCTGCCGTATTTTTTGATGAGGTTGGAGATTTCTACTGAGATAGGCATAAGAAATTATTAAACCAAAAATTTAGGTAAAGAATATCAGAAAAAGACGAGAAAATCATTAACAGTTTCGGTATGAGCGGTTAATCCCCGATAGAAACATTCGGGGACAAGTTTATATTAAATTGCATAATAGATGTTAGATATGATAAAAATTGCTATAAATAAAGGCGTAAAACCCTATTTTAAGTAGTAAAACCATGAAACTTACTGATAACGAGATTCGGGACATAACCAAATATTTGGAGGAAGGCAAGCCGCTTCCTGATATGTATCGCTTTCTCCTGTTCGGCGATAAGAGAGAGGTTGAGCTTGTCTGGAATGGCAAGACAAACGAGGTTACAAATATTGTTCTGCCTTTTCAGGTTATTGAGCATGTGGATGAGCCGAGGGCTGAGAAGGATACGCGGATACAAGCCTCTCTTTTTGATTTTGATAACCGGGGACGGCAGGTTAAAGGCTGGACAAACAAACTTATCTGGGGTGATAACAAACTCATCCTTTCAAGTTTAAAGAATGGGCCGCTTCGTGAGGAGATTGAGGCGCAGGGCGGGATAAAGCTTATCTACATAGACCCGCCGTTTGATGTTGGGGCAGATTTTTCAATGGATATTGAAATAGGCGATGAGCAGTTCACAAAACAGCCGGGCATATTGGAGGAACTTGCATATCGGGATACATGGGGAAAAGGCGCAGATAGTTTTATTGCAATGATTTATGAGAGGCTTTTATTGATGCGGGATTTATTGGCTGATGATGGGAGTATTTATGTGCATTGCGATTGGAGGCTTAATAGTTATATGCGACTTGTTTTAGATGAAATATTTGGCAAGGATAATTTTCTTAATGAAATTATTTGGACGAGGCGCACCAATACGGTTAAAGCAATATCGCAAAAATTTTCAATCAACACGGATAGCATTTTTATTTATAACAAAACAAAAGGTAACTACATTTTTAATCTTCAATACGGTGAATATCCACCAAAATATTTGGAGCGGTTTAAATATGAGGATACAAAAGGAAAATATAGATGGCAGGTAATGGCTACCTATTCACAAGAACGATTAGAGAAACTAAAGCAAGAAGATAGGGTAAGATTTTCAAAAGGTGCGAAATACCCTGAGTTTAAACAATACATATGGGAGCTTAAAGGTCGTCCAATAGAAAATGTCTGGGATGATATCAATATGATTAATGCTATGGGCAGTGAACGGTTGGGTTATGATACGCAAAAACCCGAAGCCCTTCTTGAACGCATCATCAAGGCGTCCTCAAATGAAGGTGATCTTATTGCTGATTTTTTCCCAGGTTCTGGCACAACCTTGGCTGTCGCAGAAAAACTTGGCCGCAAATGGATTGGCACAGACCTTGGAAAGTTCGCCATTCATACTGCCCGCAAACGGATGATAGGCGTGCAGAGGGAACTGAAGAAAGACGGCAAAAACTACAGGGCTTTTGAAATCTTAAATCTCGGCAAATACGAAAGACAGCATTATATCGGCGTCAACCCAACCCTTCGCGAAAAGGAGAAGCAGAAACAGATCGCGCTAAAAGAGAAAGCGTTCTTAGAACTTATCCTGCGCGCATACCGCGCTGAAGAGGTTGAAGGATTTAAAACCTTTCATGGCAAGAAATCCAGTCGGCTTGTGGCAGTCGGACCGATAAACCTTCCTGTAACCCGTCTGTTTGTGGACGAGGTAGTTAAAGAATGTCTTGCAAAGATGATTACAAAGGTAGATGTCCTTGCATTTGAGTTTGAAATGGGGCTTTTCCCAAATGTTCAGGAAGAGGCAAAGAAAAAGGGCATTGATTTGGCGCTCAAATATATCCCAAGAGATGTGTTTGATAAACGGGCTGTGGAAAAGAATCAGGTTGTTTTCCATGATGTCTCATACATTGAGGTAAAACCGCATGTCAAAGGCAATTCCGTTTCAGTGGAGTTGACCGACTTCTCGGTTTATTATAATCAGGATACAATCGCAAATGCCGAGTCAACACTTAAAAACGGCAAAAGCAAGCTGGTTGTGGAAAATGGAAAGATTATTAAGGTGTCAAAGGATAAAGACGGCATAGTAGCACGTGATATTCTGACCAAGAAATGGACAGACTGGATTGACTACTGGGCAGTGGATTTTGATTTTGAAAGCAAAAAAGAAGTTGTCAGAATACCGGTAAATCCCCCCCAATCCCCCTTTGGAAAAGGGGGGAGCAAGGGGGGATTTGAAGAAAGATGGACAGGTGATTATATCTTTGAAAACGAATGGCAGTCCTTCCGCACCAAGAAAGACCGCACACTTGAATTAAAAAGCATATCCCACGAATGCAGCAAAGGACGACGTAAGATTGCGGTTAAGGTAGTTGATATTTTTGGTAATGATACGATGAAGGTGGTGGAGGTTAAGATTTAAGTGACGATATGATAACTACATCCATAGACGAATTTAACAAATGGCTTCAACGGCATGAAAACCCTGATCTTGAATTCAAGACTGCCAAGAACAGCTTCAGTTCAAATAAAGACCTTCCGGATTACTGCGCCGCTATCGCAAATGAAGGAGGAGGCAAATTAATTCTTGGCGTTACACGCGAAAAAAGAGTAGTCGGCACTAAAGCTTTTCAAAATACATATAATACCCTCTCGCACGAACTGCTTCAAAAGCTAAGGATACGAGTTGATGTTGAAGAACTGAATCATCCAGAGGGTCGCGTTTTGATTTTTCATATCCCGTCTCATCCCCAAGGACAGCCGGTTAAATCAACAGGAAACTATAATTATCCAATGAGAGCAGGCGAGTCATTAGTTGAGATGGATAACGCAACTTTGAAACGTATTCTAAATGAAACAGATTTGGATTTTTCCAGCCAGATAGTAACTGATTTATCCTTGGCAGATTTAGATGAACAGGCAATAGATAACTTTAAAAAGCTCTGGGCTAAAAAGGCGCAAAGAGACGAGTATCTTTCTTATTCAAATGAGAAAACATTACGCGCAATAGGGTTGTTGTCAGAGAAGGGATTAAATTATGCGAGCCTAATACTTTTTGGAATCAAAGAAAAGATAGACGAGTTCGCTCCCGGTAGCGAAATTATCTTTGAATGGAGACAAGATTCAAGGAAAACATCGTATGATTATAGAAAAAACTGGCGAGAACCGTTTTTTAAGATTTATAACGATATATGGGAAACAATAAATGCGCGTAATATAAGATTCCCTTTTCAAGAAGGTCTTTTCCAAAGGGAGATATATGCCTTTAGCGAAAAACCGGTTCGTGAAGCGGTGCTCAATGCAGTTGCCCATAGGGACTATACCATAAACAGCGGCTCTGTTTTTATAAAGGCATCACCTGAAGAATTTATTGTCGAGACTCCCGGAGGGTTACCGCATGGAGTAACCATCGAAAATATTCTTCGAAAGACCTATTGGAGAAACAGACGGATTGCGGAAACATTTGAAAAAGCTGGATTAGTGGAACGTTCAGGTCAAGGCATGGATGATATTTTTGAAAACACTATTAAAGAAGGCAAGGGCTTGCCAGATTTATCTGGAAGCGACGACTTTTCTGTTAGGCTTAGAATTCCCGCACAAGTTAAAGATAAAAACTTTATACTTTTTATTGAAAAGATAACAAGAGAAAAGCAAATAATACTATCTTTTGATGAAATTTATGAGTTAGAGAAAATTCGTGAGCATCAACCTGTGACTGATGTAAAATTCAAGAAGAAATTTTTAGATATAGGCATCATTGAAAGGGTTGGTAAAACAAGCGGGGCCAAATATATCTTATCTCATAAATATTATGCACATGCTGGGAAAATAGGAGAACATACCAGATTAAGAGGAATTTCTCGCGAAAAATGCAAAACTCTTATACTTGAACATCTAGAAAAGAATAAAGGATACTTACAGGACTTGTGCTTTACCTTCAATGAGTTAAAACCAATGGATATTTCTAATTTGTTGCAAGAATTGAAAAATGATAATAAAATTGTGCATATTGGGTCATCACGAACCGGTTACTGGAAGCTTAAAAATTAAATCTATATATATTTAGTTTGGGTTGCTTTTGTTTAATATTATTTGAATTTTCAAGTGGTTACAGATAGCAATACTAAATCAATACTAAATCAATACTAAATCTAAATTCTAAATAATAAATTATGGCCCTACACCCAAAATTCCCAAAATCTCCATACGAAATCCTGCATCCGGACTACCGCTGGTTTCCGGCTGATGAAGCTTTGCGGGAACAGGGGTATGAAAAACTTCTGCCTCCCCTTGTTGCTTCCATTAGAAAAAAAGTTAAAGAATGGCGTGATGCTGACTATAAGGGCGCAAGTCCCACAAGTATCGTCCTTCTAAAGTGGTGGTTTGAGACTGAACATCTATTGCCGCAGGCAGATGGAACAGAGGTCAAATTCCAATATTATTTTGGGCAGCGCGAGGCAGTGGAAACTGTAATATATTTGTATGAAGTAGTCGGGGTTAAAGATAAATACGATTTGATTAGATTTGACAGCTCCGGCGCTGTTTCAGCAGGTATGTTTTTTGAGACTTGGAAGCGGTTTGTAATCAAAATGGCGACAGGAAGCGGCAAGACAAAGGTTATGAGCCTGATATTGGCATGGAGTTACTTTCATAAATTGTATGAGCCTGATTCAACCCTTGCAAGAAATTTTCTGCTGATAACCCCGAATATCATAGTGCTTGACCGCATCAGAAACGATTTTGACGGGCTTAAAATATTCTTCCATGACCCTGTATTGCCGGATAACGGTTACGAAGGGCAGAATTGGCGGGACGATTTCCAACTAACCTTGCATATTCAGGATGATATTGGAATCGTTAGGAAGACAGGGAATATCTTTCTTACAAATATCCATCGGGTTTATGAAGATAACAGAAAAGACCCAACCTTTGAGGATGAGGACACATCGGATTATTTTCTTGGCAAGAAGCCGGTTGGCGCTACAAATGAATCAAAAATAAATCTGAGCGATATTGTGCGGGAAATAGATGAATTAGTTGTTTTGAATGATGAAGCCCACCATATACACGATGAAAGGCTGGCATGGTTCAAATCTATTGAAGACATACATAATCGGCTTTTGCAAAAGGGCGGTGAATTGGCATTGCAGGTTGATGTAACCGCAACACCAAAGCATAACAATGGGGCTATTTTTGTGCAGACTATTTCTGACTATCCTTTGGTTGAAGCGATTTATCAGGATGTGGTTAAGCATCCTGTATTGCCTGATTCTGCCAGCCGCGCAAAATTAGTTGAAAAGAAGAGTTCAAAGTACTGCGAAAAATACGAGGATTATATACACCTCGGTTATCTTGAATGGAAAAAGGTATATGAGGAACATATCAAGATGGACAAGAAGGCTGTGCTTTTCATTATGACGGATGACACAAAGAATTGCGATGAGGTTGCTGAATATTTGGAAAACAGATACCTGGAATTTAAGGATTCTATCTTAGTAATCCATACTAAAAACAACGGAGAAATTGCAGAAACATCATCAGGCAAGAGCAAGGAGGAATTGGAAATTCTGCGAAGGGCAGCAAACAATATTGATAAAAGCGATAATCCATATAAGGCAATAGTGTCTGTGTTGATGCTTAAGGAAGGGTGGGATGTCAGGAATGTTACAACAATAGTCGGCTTGCGGCCTTATGCGGCAAAGAGCAATATCCTGCCGGAGCAGACACTCGGCAGGGGGCTGCGCCGGATGTATAGGAATGAAAATGTAACTGAGCTTGTCAGCGTAGTCGGCACTGATGCATTTATGGACTTTGTAGAGTCTATAAAAAGCGAGGGTGTTGAGCTTGAACACAGGAAGATGGGAGAAGGGACAGCACCAAAATCCCCGATAGTAGTAGAAGTTGATAATGAGAATGGACACAAGGATATTGAGGGGCTTGATATTCTGATACCGGTTTTGAGTCCAAGGATTTATAGAGAATATAAAAATCTTTCAGGATTGGATGTTACAAACTTTAATCACAAGAGGCTACCTGTTAAACAATTCAGCGAGGAAGAAAAGCGGCAAATAGTGTTTAAGGATATTACTACCGGAGACATTACACACACAACAGAGTTGGATACGGATTTTGTGGCAAATTATCAGAGCGTAATAGGGTATTTTAGCCAAGTGATAATGAAGGAACTGCGGCTTGTGAGCGGCTATGACATATTGTATGGAAAGGTGAAGGAATTTATACTAACACATCTATTTAATGAGCATGTTGATTTGGAAGATTTAAATATCATTAGGAACTTATCCGAGATTGAGGCAACAAAAACTATTATAGAAACGTTCAAGAAACATATTAACGAATTGACCGTTCTTGATAAGGGTGAGGCAGAGATAAAAGATTATATAAAAATCAGCAAATGCAGGCCGTTTGTAGTTAAAGAACAAGGGTATTTGATTCCTAAAAAGAGCATATTTAATAAAATCATAGGGGATAGTAATTTTGAACTTCAATTTGCAGGTTTCTTGGATGGTTGCAATGATATTATTTCCTATGCTAAAAACTTTCTTGCCGTTCATTTTAAAATAGATTATCGCACTGCTGATGGCGCTATATCTAACTACTATCCCGATTTTCTTGTAAAAACTTCTGAAAAAGAAATTTATATTATAGAAACAAAAGGACGCGAGGACGTGGATGACCTGCTTAAAATTAAGAGATTAAGCCAATGGTGCGATGATATTAACTCGGTTCAATCTGAAGTACGTTATGCGTGGCTTTATATTGAACAGGAGAAATTTGAAAAATATTTGCCCAAGAATTTTGTTGAACTTAGGAATGCATTTTTTGGTTAATCCCTTGGCACTTCCAACATTCTATCCAGCGCCATTTTTGCCGGTATTCTTATCTCTTCCGGCACTTTTATAACTCTGTCCATCTTCTGCAAGGCCTCTAATACATCCTCAAGGGTGATGAGCTTCATATTAGGGCAGATAAGACTTTTTGACGCAAGGATAAATTTCTTGTCAGGGTTTTCCTTCTTAAGCCTGTAGAGTATGCCCATTTCCGTGCCCACTATTATGGTCTTTGCCTTTGATGTCTTTGCAAATTTATACATCCCTGAGGTTGAGCAGACATGGTCTGCTATGTCAATAACCTCTGGTCTGCATTCGGGATGGCAGACAAAGACTGCATCAGGATGTTTTCCCTTGAGTTTTAAAACCTCATCCGGCTTAAGCCTCTCGTGCGTAGGGCAAAAGCCATCCCACCACTCCATCTGTTTCTTTGCAGTCCTTGCAACATACATAGAAAGATTTCTGTCAGGTATCATATAAACCTTATCGGATTTAACAGAATTTATAACCTTCACTGCATTTGCCGATGTGCAGCATATATCGCTCAATGCCTTTACCTCCGCAGTTGTATTTACATACGCAACAACAGGCACACCGGGCCTTTTCTCCTTTTCCTTTCGTAAATCATCGGCAGTTATCATATCCGCCATAGGACAGCCTGCATCAAGCCTCGGCAGTATAACAGTTTTGTCAGGACAAAGAATAGAGGCGCTCTCTGCCATGAAATGCACGCCGCAAAACACAATGACTTTTGCGTCCGATGCAGCCGCAGCCTGACTTAATGCAAGGGAATCGCCGCAGATATCCGCAGTCTCCTGCACCTCGTCCCGCTGATAATTATGCGCAAGCATCAGGGCCTTTTTCTCATTTAATAACACCTTTATCTCTTTCTGGAGTTCTTTAGAGTTCTTCATGTTAGGATTAGTAAATATAGCGCTTTATTATACATATATTGAGACTAGGGGTAAAGTATTTCTCTGCTGTCTTTTAGAAATTCAGGTTGCATTGCAAAATATATTAGGTATAATTGCTGACATGGAGGGCGCTATGAAACCCATTAAAATCCTTATCGCAACACCAGAGGCAATACCGTTTGCAAAGACAGGCGGATTGGCAGATGTGACAGGCGCCCTGCCAAAGGCGCTGAATGGCCCTGGCCTGGATGCAAGGATTATAATGCCTTTTTACAGGCATGTTCAGGAAGGGAATTTCGAACTCAAACAAACAGGCGTTCAGGCGTCTGTCTCTCTCGGTTTTAGAGAAATAGACATCCCTGTGTTTGAGGCCGAAGCAAACGGCATAACTGCATACTTCTTAAAAAGAGATGAATATTATGACAGGAAATATCTCTACACAATGCCTGACGGAGATTATTTTGACAATGCAGAGAGGTTTATATTATTTTCAAGGGGAATAATTGAGGCAATCAAAAAACTTGATTTTCAACCTGACATAATCCACTGTCATGACTGGCAGACAGGCTTAATCCCTGCGTATCTAAAGACCATCTATAAAGATGACCCGTTCTTTTCAAATACAAAAACAGTATTTACAATCCACAATATCGCATACCAGGGGCAGTTCCCTGCATCCCATTTTCCATTAACAGGTCTTCCGCAAGAGGTCTTTACTCAAGATGGCATTGAGTTCTGGGGGAATATGAATCTGCTGAAGGCGGGCATAGTTTTCTCAGATATTGTCACAACAGTAAGCGAAAAATATAGCAGAGAAATCCAGACCCCGGAATTTGGGTACGGCCTTGAAGGCATATTGCTGGCAAAGAGAGAAAAACTCTTTGGCGTGCTGAACGGCGTTGATTATGATGACTGGAGCTCTGAAAAGGATAAATTTATAATTGCAAAATATGATTACAAAGATTTAAGCGGCAAGGCAAAATGCAGAGAGGATTTATTAAAAGAGTATAAGCTCAATCTGCCGGACGATGCGCCTGTTATCGGTATAATATCAAGGCTTGCAGACCAGAAGGGCTTTGACATACTTTCGCAGGCAATGGAGGATTTGATGTCAATGAATCTCGGTATGGTTGTGCTCGGCGCCGGAGAGAGAAAATATCACGATTTATTTGAAGGGCTTGCAAAAAGATACCCAAAGAAACTCGGCGTGAAGATTACCTTTGACAATAAGATTGCCCACAAGATAGAGGCAGGCTCTGATATGTTTCTCATGCCTTCAAAATATGAGCCGTGCGGTTTGAATCAGATATACAGCCTGAGATACGGAACAATACCGATTGTCCGGGCAACAGGCGGGCTTGATGATACAATTCAGAATTATGACGGGGGAGAAGGCAACGGCTTTAAGTTCAAGGAATATTCTGCGCAAATACTCCTCGCAAAAGTAAAAGAGGCGGTTAAGGTTTTTTCTAATAGAAAAGAGTGGAAAAAACTTGTTCAAAAGGCAATGCAGCAGGACTTCTCGTGGGATAGGTCGGCAAAGAGATATGTGGAGTTGTATAAACGGTTGATGATAGAAAAACCTTAACATTATATCAATAGACCACATTCACCAATTCGCGGACATCAATAGACAGGCATCAATAGACCTGTTAGCTAAAATTTAAAAGTGCACTGCCTTAAGTTTTAAAAGTGCACTTTCTTTATATCTTCGGCCCTGACCTGTTGTTCCCCCACAAGTTTGTTTCGACACCAGAACCGGATTT
>JAUYHF010000049.1 GCA_030690165.1 Deltaproteobacteria bacterium
AAGGAGAAGGACAAGACCTATGGGTGTGTTCAGCGACAGAACGAGTATGGAAAGAATACTGTATGCTGTATTTACCTATGAAAACAAAAAGGAGGGAACTAATACCCCTTTCTTACTGACACATAATAATTGACATTACCCCCTTTTTTTATTGTTTGACTTTGATTGTCTGCTAACCTATATTATTAGCAAGTGAGGAAATAATCTAATGGATGTTTGTCCCTCTCCCATACACCCTAACCCATGTATTTATGCGAGGGTGGCGGAACTGGCAGACGCGCCAGACTTAGGATCTGGTGGGCAACCATGGGGGTTCGACTCCCCCCTCTCGCACCAAATATAACACATATCAAACAAGGAGGTTCAATGAAGGTAACAATCGAAGATTTAAGCCCTGTAAAAAAGAAGATAATGGTGGAGCTTCCATCCGAGGATGTTGACAGGGAGTTTAATGCTGCATACAAAGAACTTAAAGAGGGCGCTTCCATCGACGGTTTCAGGAAAGGAAAGGCGCCAAAGGCAGTATTGGAAAGCCGTTATAAGGACAGTGTGCTTGGAGGGGTTGGTACAAAGCTTATTGAGAACTCATATCAAAAGGTTATCGAAGAAAAAAAACTGTCTCTTGTCGCGCAGCCTGAAATAGAGGTTATTAGCAGCATAGAAGAAGGACAGCCCTTTTCATACAACATGACTCTTGAAATAAAGCCTATTGTAAATGTTGAAGGTTATATCGGCATAAAACTTAAAAGAGAGAGAGTAACAGTTGGGGATGATGATATAGAAAAAGGCATGGAGCTGTTAAGGGAAAGGAGCGCCTACGTTAAAGAGGTTGAGCGGCCTGCGCAGGATAGGGATTTGGTTATTATGGGTTTTGAGGGGTTTTATTCAGACGGCAAGCCTATTGAAAGTACGAAGGCATCCGATTATCCTGTGGTAATTGGCACGCATGCCCTTTCCCCTGCCATTGAGGACGCATTAAAGGGGATGAAAAAGGGGGATGAAAAAGAGATTAAGATGCCACTCCCTGAGGGATTTAAACATGAAAAGCTTGCAGGCAAGGAGGTGGTTTTTAAGGTAAAGGTTAAGGGGGTAAAGGAGAGGATATTGCCCGCCATTGATGATGAATTTGCAAAGGATTTAAAATTTGACAATATTGCCCAGTTAAAGGATAGGGTAAAAGAGGGCCTAACGCGTGAGAAAGAGGGTGTGGAAAAGGAAAGGCTTAGAAAAGAGGCTATTGATAAGCTCATTGAACAGAATAAGTTTGACGCCCCACCTTCGCTTGTGGCGAATTATTTGCAGTCATTTGTCTCAAAGGATCTGGAGAGGATAGGAAAAGGAAATTTAGGGCCGGAGGAGCTTTCAGAGATGGAGACGAACCCTGAAAAACTGAAAGAGAATTATGCTGTAGTGGCGGATGCAAGGGTCAAGGGAGAGATGATATTGGATGCCATAGCAAGGCAGGAAAATATAACCGTTTCGGAAGATGAGATAAATTTGAGGATAAAGGCAATGGCCGCTCAACGTCATCAAAGTGTTGATGAGTTTAAAAAACAGCTTGCGGAACATAAAGCTGAATCTATGGTGGCAGTAGGAATGCTGGAGGAAAAGGTGTTTGATTTTATCATGGCAAAGGCTGATATAACGGTGGAGACAAAATGACGCTTATCCCAATGGTGGTTGAGCAGACAGGCCGCGGTGAGCGGGCCTATGATATTTATTCGAGGCTGTTAAAAGAAAGGATAATATTTCTTGGCACAGCTATTGACGATGATGTGGCTAATCTTGTAATAGCCCAGATGCTTTTTCTTGAATCAGAGGACCCTGACAGGGAGATACATCTTTATATAAATTCGCCCGGCGGGATTGTAAGCGCGGGGATGGCGATATACGATACAATGCAGTATGTTAAACCAACGGTTTCAACAATGTGTATGGGGCAGGCGGCGAGCATGGGAGCCCTTCTTCTTGCAGGAGGGGCAAAGGGTAAAAGATGCGCCCTTCCCCATTCAAGGATTTTGATACACCAGCCGCTTGGAGGCGCGCAGGGGCAGGCGACTGACATAGGCATTCAGGCAAGGGAGATATTAAGACTCAGGGAAGAGCTGAATGAGATACTCGCAAAGCACACCGGCCAGCCGATTGAGAAGATAAGCAGAGATACTGAGAGGGATTTTTTTATGACTGGCGGGCAGGCAAAGGAATATGGTATAATCGATGCGGTAATAGAGAAGCGGGCAACTCTCAAAGCGTAGATTATATCTGGAAGGAGGCTGTATGGCAGATAAAAAAAGAGGAGATTCGACCCTGATCTGTTCGTTCTGCGGTAAAAACCAAGCTGAGGTAAAAAAGCTGATCGCCGGTCCAATGGTCTATATATGCGATGGGTGTGTGGAGTTGTGCAATGATATAATCGGCGAAGAATATGACAAGGAAGAAGTCCTGCATGCCAGGGAACTGACGATTCCGAAGCCTGCGGAGATAAGGAAGATATTGGATGAACATGTTGTAGGACAGGATAGGGCAAAGAAGATCCTCTCTGTCGCGGTCCATAATCATTATAAAAGGATTGAAAGCAGGGAGAAGAAGTTCAATATGGGCGGCGTTGAACTTCAGAAAAGCAATGTACTTCTGCTCGGCCCGACCGGCTCAGGCAAGACACTTCTTGCCCAGACCCTTGCAAAGATATTAAATGTCCCGTTTACCATAGCCGACGCCACAACCCTGACAGAGGCGGGTTATGTAGGCGAGGATGTTGAAAATATAATCTTAAGCCTTTTGCAAAATTCCAATTATGAAATAGACAAGTGCCAGAAGGGGATTGTCTATATTGATGAGATAGACAAGATATCAAGAAAGTCCGACAATCCGTCTATTACAAGGGATGTCTCAGGCGAAGGGGTTCAGCAGGCGCTTTTAAAGATAATTGAGGGGACTATCGCAAGCATCCCCCCAAAGGGCGGCAGGAAGCATCCCCAGCAGGAATTCCTTCAGGTTGATACAACCAATATACTTTTTATATGCGGCGGCGCCTTTACCGGATTGGAAAATATCATTCAGCAGAGGATAGGCAAGAAGACCGTTGGTTTTGGCGCGGATATAAAAAAGAAGGAAGAGCGGCAGGTAAATGAACTCCTCCGCGAGATAGAGCCTCAGGATCTGTTAAAATACGGCCTGATACCTGAATTTGTCGGAAGGCTGCCTGTTGTAGCTGTTCTGGATGAACTGAATGAGCATGCCCTTATTAAAATACTGACAGAGCCGCGCAATGCGCTTGTCAAGCAGTATCAAAAGCTTTTCGAACTTGAGAATGTAAAGCTTAATTTTACAGACAGCGCCCTTGCGGCAGTTGCAAGGGAGGCAATGAAAAGAAAAACTGGCGCCAGGGGGCTTCGGGCCATTCTTGAAAACGCCATGCTGGATGTAATGTATGAGATGCCGTCGCAGGCTAATGTAAGGGAATGTCTTGTGAATGAAGATATGATACTTGGCAGGGGAACTCCGATAATGGTTTACGAGAAAAAGGCAGAATCAGCATAAAGACAGTGATTAAAGATTGTCTGGGGGTGAATAATGTTTTTTAAAGACAATAAAGATATGGATGAGAAAATAAAAGAGATGTCGGTTCCGCTTATACCTTTGCGGGATATAGTAGTTTTTCCGCATATGGTTGTGCCGCTTTTTGTAGGTAGGGATAAGTCTGTAAAGGCGCTGGAGCTTGCCGTGTCGCAGGATAAAAGCATTCTGCTTGCGGCGCAGAAAAAGGCAAAGACAGACGACCCGGCAGAGGGAGATATTTATGAGATTGGAACCATTGGCAATATACTGCAACTTTTGAGGCTGCCTGACGGAAGCGTAAAGGCGCTTGTGGAAGGTGTGAAAAGGGCAAGGATAAAGGAATTTATTCCTTCAAAGGAATGTTTCATAGTTAAGGTTGATGAAATAGCAGAAGAGGTAGATGATACTGTAGAAACAGAGGCGCTTATAAGGAATGTAGTCAAGGCCTTTGAGGTATATGTAAAACTCAACAAAAAGATACCTCCTGAGATGATTATGTCAGTGTCTTCAATTGATGACCCAGGCAGGCTTGCAGACATCATAGCCAGCCACCTCCTGATAAAACTCCATGATAAACAAGCCCTTCTGGAACTTGCAAATGCCACACACAGGCTTGAAAGACTCTATGGTTTTATGGAGGGCGAGATAGAGATACTTGAGGCTGAGCATAAGATAAAACAGCGCGTCAAAAAGCAGATGGAGAAGACGCAGAAAGAGTATTATTTAAGCGAGCAGATGAAGGCTATCCAGAAGGAACTTGGCGAGAAAGATGAATTTAAGGGCGAAATGCAGGAACTGGAAGAGAAGATAAAGAATAAGAAGTTCTCCAAGGAGGCCGCAAAAAAGGCCAAGCAGGAATTAAAAAAGCTCAAGTTTATGCCGCCTATGGCCGCTGAGGCCACAGTGGTTAGAAACTATCTGGACTGGTTGTTATCCCTTCCGTGGGCAGAGGTGACAGAAGAGGAAAAGGATATAAATGAAGCGGAGAAGCGCCTTGAAGAAGACCACTATGGCCTGAAACAGGTCAAAGAGAGGATTGTTGAACATCTTGCTGTCCATGGCCTTGTAGAGGAGATGAAAGGGCCGATATTGTGCCTTGTGGGGCCGCCTGGGGTCGGAAAGACCTCATTGGCTAAATCCATTGCGAGGGCGACAAACAGAAAATTTGTCCGCTTATCCCTTGGAGGGGTAAGGGATGAGGCTGAGATAAGGGGGCACCGCCGGACATATATAGGCTCTATGCCAGGCAGGATAATCCAGTCTTTAAAAAAGGCAGGCGCAAATAACCCTGTTTTCTTATTGGACGAGGTTGATAAGATGTCTACAGATTTTCGGGGCGACCCGGCGTCTGCGCTGCTTGAGGTTTTGGACCCCGAACAGAACCATACCTTCAACGACCACTATCTTGACTTAGACTATGACCTTTCAAAGGTAATGTTTATAACCACGGCAAACAACCTTCAGGGGATTCCGTATCCTTTATTGGACAGGATGGAAATAATAAGGATAGCCGGCTACACAGAGATGGAGAAGGTCCACATTGCCAAAAGATTTCTTATGCCGAAACAATTAAAGGCGCATGGTCTTTCTGACACGAATCTTGAAATCCCCGACGGCGCGGTTATGGCCATTATAAGAAGATATACAAGAGAGGCGGGTGTAAGGAATCTGGAGAGGGAGATCGCCTCTATTTGCAGAAAGGCTGCAAAGGAGGTTCTGCAAAAGGGCAAGGATATAAATATAAGAGTATCTGCCAAAGGTCTTGCTAAATACCTTAGCATACCAAAATATAGCTATGGCAGAATGGAAGAAAAGGATGAGACAGGGGTTTCAACCGGTCTGGCATGGACAGAGGCCGGAGGAGAGCTTTTATCAATAGAGGTAACGGTGGTTCCCGGAAAAGGCAAACTCATCATAACAGGGAAACTTGGCGATGTGATGCAGGAGTCTGCCCAGGCAGCCCTGACATATATACGTTCAAGGGCGGATGTTCTTGGTATAGAAAAGGATTTATACCAGAAGGTTGATATACATATACATGTGCCGGAAGGCGCGATACCGAAAGACGGGCCGTCCGCCGGCATTGCAATGGCCACAGCGATTGCCTCCGCCCTTATGAAGGTTCCTGTAAAAAAGGATATTGCCATGACAGGCGAGATTACTCTTCGCGGAAAGGTTCTGCCTATCGGCGGTTTAAAGGAAAAGATCCTTGCCGCGCACAGGGGTTTGATACCAAAGGTCCTTGTGCCAAAGGAAAACGAAAAAGACATAAAAGATATCCCTTCAAGTGTTTTGAAAAAAGTGGAAATTATTTTTGTAGGGCATATGGATGATGTGTTAAAGGCCGCTCTTGTTCTGGAAAGGCCTGACGAGATATTTAAAAAGGCTCAGGAAAAGGATATATATCAAAAAGAAGGTATCTCTGGCACACCGGCGCAAAACGAGGGGATTATCACCCACTAAATGCCCAATTATACACAACGACATAAATAAATCCGCATACAGAGCGTCAGAACAAAGCAGACCAAGGCGCGACGAAGCGAGGAGTGAGGCGTATTTTTAGCATACGCCGCAACGATGAGCGAGGAGCAACGCAGGTATGCGAAGTTATGACGCTCTGTATAGTCCTGTAGAGACGCATCGCAATGCGTTTCTACTACCTACATGCAAAAACCCAGAAATCCCATCCCGACAGTGGACATTATAATCGAACTCAAAAAACAGGGCATTGCCCTTATAGAAAGGAAAAACCCGCCTTTTGGCTGGGCAATTCCCGGCGGCTTTGTGGATTACGGGGAGACACTTGAAGAGGCGGCAAAAAGAGAGGCATTGGAAGAAACCTCTCTGAATGTAAAGTTGAAGTGTCAGCTCCATTCCTATTCGGACCCAAAAAGGGATAACAGATTTCATACCGTCTCTACTGTTTTTGTTGCAGAGGCGGATGGAACTCCAACAGCAGGGGATGATGCAAAAGGTATCGGCGTTTTTACAGAGGATAATTTGCCGGAGCCTCTGGCATTTGATCATAAGATGATATTGGAATATTATTTCAGATGGAAAAGGGAGGGGTTTAAAGTATTTGAAATTGAAGGATTCAAATTGTAGATTTTAAATTAAAAATAAGCTATGCCCCTTTCAAAAGAAGATAAATTGCTTCTCTTAAATATAGCAAGACAAACCATTGAATCCTGTATCAAGGCAAGAAAGATCCCATGTTTTGATGTGCAGAGCCAGTCATTGCTGGAAAGCCGCGGGGTTTTTGTTTGTATTAAGGAATCGGGGGAACTACGGGGATGCATCGGCGTATTCACATCAGATAAGCCTCTATATCTGACGGTAGTAGATATGGCTGTTTGTGCCTCTACCCAGGACCCCAGGTTTTCACCGCTAATACCTTCTAAACTTTCAAAAATATCCATTGAACTCTCATGTCTTACACCGATGAAAAAGATAAAAGATGTATCCGAGATACAAGTAGGGAGGCACGGCATTTATATTGTCAAAGGATATTGCAGGGGCGTCCTTCTCCCCCAGGTTGCAACAGAATGCGGATGGGACCGCGATACCTTTTTAGAACACACCTGCCTTAAGGCAGGCCTTCAACCCGGCTGCTGGAAAGAGAGCGGCGCTGATATATATACATTTGAGGCAGAGGTGTTTGGGGAAGGAATGAAAACTGATCGCTGTCTTTGATGGCGGAGAAGGGGGGATTCGAACCCCCGGTAGAGTTTTACCCCTACAACTGATTAGCAGTCAGCTGCCTTCAGCCGCTCGGCCACCTCTCCATACAATCCTTACAGTCTAAATACACATCAGCTTTTAATTTCTAACATTTTTTTTTATTAAAGTCAAAATCTTTAAATTTTTTCCTTCACATTTTTTCCTTTTATCTTGATTAAGAGAGGGATGTGGGATAAAGTTATTTTTTGTGAAGAAGGTATTCAGCAGAGGTATTATTAATAGATGACTAAGATTAAGGCATTTATTTTTTCTTTAAGAGGTAAGGCAATTATAATCGGCACCTTTTTTGTAATTATTTTTATGGGGGTTGCTGTCTATATCATCCTTTCGACCGAATGGTCCTATTATTTCAGAGACAGGGAGGATATGGCAAGGGTTCTGGCGGAAACCGCAGGGACAAGTTTTAGCAATACCATCCTCCATCAGGGAGTAGCCCCAGAGGGGACAAAGAATATTGACTATTATATACAAGACCTTTTAAGCAAAGAAAAGAGCATACTTACAATCAGCATCTTTGATAATAATGGAATGCCCATAGCGCACA
Organism: Deltaproteobacteria bacterium; assembly: GCA_030690165.1. Classification (NCBI taxonomy): domain Bacteria; kingdom Pseudomonadati; phylum Myxococcota; class Myxococcia; species Deltaproteobacteria bacterium. Next base: position 7,844 of record JAUYHF010000049.1, read on the forward strand.
GCAACTCTTTTGAGCACAAAAAGTTTTATAAAGACGCAAGAGAGGTCATTGCGCATAAGTCTACATTTTTGCGTGAGATTAAGGATAAGGAGAGAGGGCCTGTTTTGGAAGCCATAACACCGCTGATGGCCGGCAAAAAAAGGCTTGCCACGTTAAGGATAGAGTTCTCCCTGAAGGATTTATATGACAGGCTGACCCTCCGCGCTAAGAATATGTTCCTCCGGACTCTGATTGCTATTTCAGGCGCAATCCTCTTGCTACACTTTGGGATTAACGCGATGTTAAAACCTGTAAGAAGGCTTGCAAAGGTAATGGACAACATAGACTATGGAAGGTATAAAAATATCCCTATTGTTCCGAGAAATGATGAATTAGGGGTTATAGAGCGCAGCTTTTCTTCAATGGTAAAAAGGTTAAAGGAGGCGGATATAAAGTGGGAAAATACCTTTAACTCCATAACAGATATTATCTCCATCCATCAGATAGATTATAGGCTTGCTAAGGCCAACAGCGCCCTTGCCCTAAGGCTCAATACGACCCCTGAGGCTTTGGTGGGGATACACTGCTGGGAAATATATGATAACTCTAAGCGGAAATGTGCTGACTGTCCCAATGAAAAGACATTAAAGACAGGCAAGCCGTCGGTGAGCGAAAAAGAATATCAATCATTAGGGGGAATATTTCTCTCGTCTACCTTTCCATACTTCAATGAAGATGGCAAAATGATAGGGACCATCCATGTTGCTAAAGACATAACCCTTGAGAAGAAGCTGCAAGAGAGGCTCGTCAAGTCTGAGAAAATGGCCGCAATGGGGCAGATAGCGGCAGGTATTGCCCATGAAATCAATAACCCGTTAAACTCTATCACCGGTTATGTCTCCTACCTGCTGGAGGCGCGGGGCGAGGTCTCAGGAAAAGAGGAATTAGACAAAGTTCTAAAGGCAGCCATAAGATGCAAGGAAAGCGTAAGGAAGTTTTTAAACCTTACAAGGGAGACCCCTAAAAAGATGGAGTCTGTAAATGTAAAAGAGGTGATAGAAGACGTTCTTTCCATGTGCCACCATAGCATTTTCTCTCAAAAGATTAAGGTGACGAAAGAGATAACAGAGCAAGGCTTATGGGTAAAGGCCGATAAAAAGCAGATGGAAGAGGCCGTTGTAAATATAGTCATTAACGCCTGCCATGCTATGAAGGATGGAGGTGAGCTTACTGTAAAGGCCTATGAAGAAGGAGGCTCTGTAAAGATTGAGATAGCCGATACCGGTTATGGAATAGCCAAGGATGCTATAGACAAGATATTTGACCCCTTCTTTACTACTAAGGAGCCGGGGAGTGGAACAGGCCTGGGTCTGGCAGTGAGCCAGACTATTATAAAAAACAACGGCGGAGCCATTGATTGCCATAGCACATTAGGGAAAGGCGCCGCCTTTATCATTATATTACCGGGGGATAAATATGCCTTACAAAATTCTTATAGCCGATGACGAACCTGATACATTAGACCTCTGTTCCAAAGTTTTAACGAAGGAAGGGTATGAGGTCTCTACAGCAAAGGATGGCCTGGAGGCCCTCAAGATGATTAGGGAAAACACCTTTGACCTGCTCCTTCTTGATATAAGGATGCCTGGTAAAAATGGGATGGAGGTTCTGGAAGAGGCAACAGCTATCGGTCTGGATACAGTGATGATTACTGCCTATGCCAGCGTGGAAACTGCGGTTGAGGCCATAAAGAAAGGGGCAAGCGACTATCTCGTAAAACCCTTTGAGGCATCCGATATCCGTTCTGTGGTTAAAAAGGTCATTTCCCAGCAGAAGCCATTACTGACAGAAACTAACCTGACTGAAGGAACAGCAGGGTTTGAGTTATTTGTGGGTGATACCCAGGCTATGAAGGAAATTTATAGAATGATAGAACAAACAGCAGGGACTGATTGCAATATCCTTATAGAAGGTGAGAGCGGGACAGGCAAGGAACTTGTAGCAAGGACTATCCATCAAAATAGCACGAGAAAGGACGGCCCTTTTATTCCTATAAACTGCGGCGCAATGCCTGAGACCTTATTGGAGAGCGAGCTGTTTGGCCACACAAGGGGGGCATTTACCGGGGCAGTAGAATCAAAGAAAGGGCTTTTTGAGGCAGCAACGAACGGGACATTATTTTTTGATGAGATAGCCGAGATGTCTCCCCCCCTCCAGGTTAAACTGTTAAGGGTGCTTCAGGATAGGGAGATAAGGCCTGTTGGAGGCACTGACCTGAAAAAGGTCAATGTCCGGATAGTAGCGGCTACAAATAAAGAATTATCAAAAGAGGTGGCAGAGGGAGGTTTCAGGGATGACCTGTTTTACAGGTTGAGTGTTGTCTCCTTGAAGCTGCCGCCCTTAAGGGAGCGTAAAGACGACATCCCTGCGCTTATTCAGCATTTTATAAAAAAATACAACAAACTATATAATAGAGAGGTTAGCGGTATTACCGCGCAGGGGATTAAGTCCTTGATGGAATATTACTGGCACGGCAATGTCCGTGAACTGGAAAATGTTATTGAACGGGCTGTTATCCTTGAGAAAGATAAGTTGATAACGCCAAAAAATTTATCCATAGGGATGAAGGGAACAATCAAACCTGATGAAGGGCATTACAAAAACCTCCATGACCTGGAAAAGGAACATATTGAAGCTGTCTTCAAGGCTGTGAAAGGGAACAAGACAAAGGCGGCCGAGATACTCGGTATAGGGAGAAGAACCCTTTATGACAAGATTATTGCCTATGGCATTAAAGAGCAGGAGTGAAAACCTAATCCTCTTTTTACAAACCCCTTCTTAAGCAGAAAATAATACACTACATTATGGAACCTCTGATTTAATACCGTCACTCCGGCGAAGGCCGGAGTCCAGTGTTCGAAACAACTGTCCTCTGCTGGCGGGGGATTAAGGGGGCGGAGGGTGTTGGCGTGCCTTCCTCCCCCTGCAGGCTCCGCTATACCCCCATATTTATGCATGTTTTGAATAAATAAGTCTGCTGAATTGCAATTTTTATACACTTAATATTTAATTTGGGCAAACATTGCACATGGCTTGTTGTTTTTCTGCACACTTAGTGTATAACTTGGGCAGATATAGCCCACATTGTATTATACGTATTATACCTTTAATTTCAATAAGTTAAATGATATATCCAAAAACACTGTGCAGTAATTGCCCAAAGCGATAGGTGATTCCAAAACCCCCCTCCCGTTCTACGTTGTTAAAATACCCATTAAAATCAAAAGGTTAAGTAGAATTATTAAATTTTATAAACTCTGGCATAGTTGTTGCAGTAAAGTATGTTCTCTATCATATCAGTTATTATCTTAAAGGATTTGCTTTTTGTGTATTGAATATAAGAAAGAAAGGAGGATAGATTAAGGGTAGATTATAGGAAAGAAAGGTTAAAAGGTTTTGCAGTAGAAGTCAAATAAGGCAATAAAATCAGTTAATTATTAAAAGGAGGTGGAAACTAATGGATTTAACAAGAAGAAGTTTTTTAGAGATTAGCGCAGCTGCAGCAGGTGTTGCCGCTATAGGGAGCAAGGCACTTGCGCTCACTACCTTAAAGCCGGTGGTAAGCATCGAGAATGCGTTGGAGGTCTACCCTGACAGGGCATGGGAAAAGGTCTATCACGACCAGTATCGTTATGACAGGAGCTATACATTTAACTGCTCCCCGAACGATACCCACGGGTGCAAGGTAAGGGCATTTGTAAGAAATGGAATCATCATGAGGGTGGAGAGCAACTACGGCCATCAGGAGGCACAAGATTTATATGGTAACAAGGCCACAAGGAACTGGAACCCGAGGATGTGTCTTAAGGGCTACACCTTCCACAGAAAGGTTTACGGCCCATACAGGCTTAAATATCCAATCATGAGGAGTCAGTGGAAGCAATGGGCAGACGACGGGTTTCCATATCTGAGCAAGGATGTGATGCACAAATATAAATTTAGCGACAGGGCATCTGATCACTTTGTAAGGGTAACATGGGATGAGGTATTTACCTACATGGCAAAGTGTTATGTGGTAACCTCAAAGAGATACAGCGGGGAGGCAGGCGCACAGCTTTTAAGGGATGAGGGGTATCATGAGGAGATGATACGCGCATGCCAGGGCGCCGGCACAAGGACATTTAAATTCCGCGGCGGCATGGGGCAGTTGCAGGTACTGGGCATATACGGCATGTACCGTGTAGCAAACACGATGGCTATCCTTGACTCAATTACCCGGAATTTGACACATGAGCTTGAAGACGAGGCCCTCGGCGGCAGGAACTGGTGTAACTATACATGGCACGGAGACCAAGACCCAGGCCATCCATTTATACATGGATTGCAGCAGTCTGACATGGACTTAAATGACCACAGATTCAGCAAGCTTACCATCCACATGGGTAAAAACATGATTGAGAACAAGATGCCAGAGGCCCACTGGTTAAATGAGATGATGGAGAGGGGCGGTAAGATTGTAGTTGTATCGCCTGAGTATAACCCGACAGCCACCAAGTCTGACTACTGGATCCCTGTCCGGCCAAGCTCTGATACAGCGCTTCTCCTTGGCATCACAAAGATTATCATAGATGAAAACCTCTATGATGTGAAGTTTGTAAAGAATTTTACCGATTTCCCGATATTGATAAGGACCGACAATCTAAAGAGGCTCCTTGCAAGGGATGTATTCCCGAACTATACCCCTGGCCTTAAGCCGGAGGGCCATTCTTTAAAGATTCAGGGCATTACAAAGGCGCAGTATGACCAGATAGGCGGGGATTATTGCGTGTGGGATAAGAAGACCAATTCAGTAAAGGCTGTAACAAGGGATATGGTGGGTGATAAACTTACCGCGACCGGTATAGACCCGGCCCTTGAGGGGACATACATGGTAAAACTGGCAAACGGCCATGAAGTGCCGGTAATGCCTGTGTTCCAGATGTATAAGGTCCATCTTGAGGACTATGACATGGATACCGTGGCAGAGATCACAAGGTCGCCAAAGGAATTGATGGTGAAGCTTGCCCATGATATCGCCACTATTAAACCGGTGTCAATCCATTGCGGCGAGGGTGTCGGTCACTATTTCCATGCCACCTTAATGAACAGGGCGACATATCTGCCGCTCATGCTCACAGGCAACTTAGGCATATTCGGCTCAGGCTCACATGGATGGTCTGGCAATTACAAGGCCGCAAACTGGCAGGGCTCGAAGCACTCAGGCCCTGGCTTTTACGGCTGGATAGGAGAGGATGTGTTCCATCCGAACCTCGATGAGAATGCAGATGGAAAAGAGATACATGCCCATGGCAGGGCAAGGGATGAGGAGGTTGGATACTGGGCGCATGGGGATATGCCGCTGGTTGTAAACACCCCTAAATACGGCAGGAAGTGTTTTACAGGCGATACGCATATGCCGACACCTACAAAGACCCTTCACTTCGCCAATGTGAACCTCTTTAATCAGGCAAAATGGGCCTATCACCTATTCTTTAATGTAAATCCAAGGATAAATATGATAGTTTCCTCGGATGTTATAATGACATCTTCCATTGAATATGCCGATATTGGTCTTGCGGCAAACACATGGGTGGAAAAGCAGGTTCATGAAACAACATCCTCCTGCTCCAATCCATTTGTTGAGGTCTGGGGAGGAAAGGGCATCAGCATAGACCCGCTTGGGGATACATTGGATGACTTAAATATCCAGGCAGGTATTGCAAATGGTCTTGCAAAGGTTACAGGCGACCAGAGGTTTTATAATATGTATAAGTTTGCCCTTGAGGGAAAGCACTCTGTCTATCTACAGAGACTCTGGGATGGGTCAACAACATGCAGGGGTTACAAGGTAAAGGATATTGTGGCAAAGGGTGGGACAGCCCTTCTGAATTTCAGGACATATCCGAGGCAGCCGTTCTGGGAGGAGGTCCACGAATCAAAACCGGTCTGGACATCCACAGGGAGATTTGACGCATATTGCGATATCCCTGAGGCCATAGCAACAGGCGAAAACTTTATCGTCCAGAGAGAAGGGCCTGAGGCAACACAGTTTATGCAGAACGTCATTATAAGCACAAACCCATATCTCCGCCCTGACGACAACGGCATACCATTGGACGCCAAAGGCAGGGATGAGAGGACAGTGCGTAATATCAAGATGGCATGGGGCGAGGCAAAGCAGACAACTAACTTCCTCTGGGAGGCAGGCTACAGGTTCTGGTGCGTAACGCCAAAGACAAGGCACTCTACCCATTCGTCATGGAATGAGGTTGACTGGAATCTTATATGGGCGTCAAACTATGGAGACCCATACAGGATGGATAAGAGGATGCCGAGCGTAGGCGAGCATCAGGTCCATATCCACCCAACAGCAGGAAAGGACTTCGGCATAGAAGACGGCGATTACATGTATGTGGACGCAAATCCTGCTGACCGTCCTTATGTAGGCTGGAAGCCGAACGAGGAGAGATACAAGGCAACAAGGTGTATGCTCAGGGCTAAATACAACCCTGCGTATCCATACAATGTGCTCATGATGAAGCACGGCGGCGCTAATATCTCTACTGAGAGAAGCTATAAGGCTGCCCAGACAAGGCCGGACGGAAGGGCGTTATCAAAGGATACAGGATATTCGTCAAACTTCAGGTCAGGCTCACAGCAGTCTCTTACCACATCATGGCTTATGCCGATGCATCAGACAGACAACCTCTTCCACAAGAAAAAGGTTATGTATGCCGCGACATTCGGCTATGAGGCGGACAACCATGGCATCAATTCAGTGCCAAAGGAGATCGTTGTAAAGGTATCCAAGGCAGAGGACGGCGGCATGAACGGCAAGGGCGTATGGGATCCGGTAAAGACAGGATATACACCAGGCCATGAGAGCGACTTTATGGAGAGGTATCTGCATGGCGAGCTCGTTACGATAATGAATGTAAAGCGCGATTAAATGTTTGTTGGATTGGAATGGGGATGGCAGAGCGCCATCCCCGCATAAAAACGCAGGAGTTGAAACTTAAATAAGGAGGTGGAGAAAAAAATATGGCACATCAAGAGGTTTATAATTGGCATTTAGGAAGAACGATGGCATATCCGTATAAGGAGAAGCACCCGAAATGGCAGTTTGCATTCGTGTTCAATACAAACCGCTGTATCGCGTGTCAGACATGCACAATGGCATGCAAGTCTACATGGACATTCTCAAAGGGACAGGAGTTTATGTGGTGGAACCGTGTTGAGCATATGCCATACGGAGGGTATCCCCAGTCATGGGACAAGAAGATATTAAATATCCTGGATAAGGAAAACCCCGGTAGGCAGAGATGGGCAGTAGCGTCAACATCGCCTGAGAAGCCATACGGCATATTTGACGGCATGACCATATTTGAGGCTGCAGTCCATGCCGGCACAGGCCAGAATGCGCTCGGCTATGTCCCGACAGATAGGGAGTGGAGGGCGCCAAACTTCTATGAAGACACTGCCACAGGGTATCCTGTTGCAGCGCCTGACACAATGCATGAGGGCTCGCAATTGCCGCATCACAAGACATGGTTTTTCTATCTTGCAAGGCTTTGCAACCACTGCACATATCCAGGCTGCCTCGGCGCATGTCCGAGAAAGGCAATCTACAAGAGAGAGGAAGACGGCATAGTCCTAATAGACCAGAGCCGCTGCAGGGGTTACAGGAAGTGCGTTGAGCAGTGTCCTTATAAGCTGCCGATGTTCAGAGGAACCACAAGGGTATCTGAGAAGTGCATCGCATGTTACCCGCGTATAGAGGGTAAAGACCCTGTATCCCAGTATAAAGGGACCAAAGGGCCTCATGAGCTTCAGTACAGCATGACAACCCCATCGCAGAACGACCCGATGGAAACGCGCTGTATGGCAGTCTGCGTAGGCCAGATAAGGCTTCAGGGACTTGTGCAGATAGGCGAGGACGGGAAATGGGTTCATGACCCTGAAAACCCCCTCTACTTCCTGATCAGGGTAGCAAAGGTGGCATTGCCCATATACCCAGTCCTTGGCACAGAGCCAAACGGCTACTACATCCCGCCAAGACACGTGCCAAAGGCATATCTGAGGCAGATGTTTGGGCCAGGCGCTGATGCTGCGGTTGAGACATTCATGAATCCGAGCAGGGACCTCCTTGCCTGCATGAACCTCTTCCGTAAACACCAGTCTATAATATTCAAGTTTAAACGTATAGAGGGACCAAAGGTGTTTGAGAACCCCAATTTCCACGGGAAGAAGTTTGAGCTCTATAACGACACGGTCGTCGCCTACAATAAAAAGGGCGAGGAGCTCTTCAGAACACCGATAGAGGAGCCTACCTATATAAGGCGTGGAGATATACATTATAATACAATATAATGTGATGTCTCTGGCGTTTATGGCCCCCGCCTAAGGCGGGGGCTTTAATTAAGAGAGGATTAATCAGATGAAGAAGGACAAAAAAGAAAAAGAAGTTGTTAAGGACAAAAAAGAAAAAGAAGTTGCCATAGATACTGCGGCAGAGGAAGAAAAGAAGATAATAACCGCAAAGGTTAGAAGCCGCATATATCACCTTCTTGCTCAGGCGTATCTGTATCCTAATGAGGGGAGTTATTCTCTGATTAAGAATGGATTCGTAGAAGAGCTTAGAAACTCTTTTTCTTATCTTTTGTTGAATTATATAAAAGATGATGGAAAGGCAGAAGAGATATTAGACAATTTAGAGTCTCTTGATAAAGCTATTAAGATATTAAAGGAAGGGCACTTAACTGGTTTTCAGGGACAGTTTGCAAAGGTCTTTACCCATACTATAAGCCAGGAGTGTCCGCAGTATGAGACCCAGTTTGGGATAAAGGCAGAAGATGTCTTTCATAAATGCCATGAGTTAGGGGATATAGCAGGTTTTTACAATGCCTTTGGCCTTGATCTAACCGACTCCCAGGCTACAAAGGAGCGGGTTGACCACATCAGCGTTGAATTTGAGTTTATGTATTTTCTTGCCAATAAAGAGGCATACGGCATAGAAAATAAGGATGCTGAGGATAAGTTAGATATTGTTACATCTGCCCAGAAGAAATTTGTAAGGGAGCATATAGCCATGTGGGTGCCTGTCTTCGCCAAATATCTGGCAAAGAAGACAAAGACCGGTTTTTATAAAGAGGTCTCACAGCTTACAAAGGCATTTGTAGAGCAGGAGATAACTTATCTGAAGGTTAAACCAAGAAGGCTTAAGAGCGAGGAGGTTTCAGTCGAACCCCCTGAAGATGAATTAATAACATGCGACACAACAGCGACATATGCTCGCGGAGTGGGGAAACCCAATTGAATCCAAACTAATAATAAGGAGGTTAAAAGCGATGAGAAAGATTTTGTTAGTGGTATTTTTGGTTTTAGCGGCATTTGTTTTCGGCTGCTATGAAAGGGATGCTGTTGCAGAGGTTACGATAACTGCAGTGAAGGTTTCAGGGGATATCCCGCTTGACCCTGCCAATGTTGCATGGAGGCCGGTCCCTATTACATATGTTGATCTGAACTGCCAGGTTCTCGCAGAGCCCAAGAACATGAATTGCGCTACAAGGGTTGTAGAGGTAACCGCTCTTACAAACGGCAAGGAGCTTGCCGTAAGGCTTAGATGGAGCGACCAGTCAAAGGATGAATTGAATATTGTCCATGAGCAATACAGGGATGCCGCAGCCCTTGAATTCGCTGTTAAGGCTGTAACCCCAGGCGAGGAGCCAGCATACACAATGGGGAATTCCGGTGATATGGTAAACATATGGCACTGGAAGGCAGAGTGGCAGAAAGACGGCGCCAGAAGGCAGGACATGGAGGATGTATATCCCAATATGTCGGCAGACTGGTATGTGGACGAGCAGCCGGACGGCAAGATATCATATCATGACAGACAGGGAAAAAACTTAGGCTCATTTGACCCTGCTGCTTACAGCCATAATATATTTGCCCAGGTTGATTTAAGGCATTCACCTGTGGAAGATTTAAACGCAGAGGGATTTGGTTCTCTCACCACCCAGAAGAGCCAGGATGTAGATGGATATGGGACATGGGATAAAAACGGCTGGAGTGTCGTGTTTAAGAGAACCCTTACCGACAAGGATGCAAATGATGTGCAGTTTGGCACCGGTAAATTCCCGATTGCATTTGCAGTATGGGATGGCAGCAACGCCGAGAGGGACGGACTTAAGTCCATATCGCAGTGGAACTATATTGAGATAAAGTAAGTAAAGCATTTTTCAAAGCATTATGTCCTGAGGGGCTTAATATTTTGCCTATAAAGTCCCTCAGGGCATTTTTGTTTATACCACACTGACCCGAAAAAGGATAAAGGACAAAAATGAAAACAACCCTTTTATTTCCCCCCTCATGGCATCCATCCCAGCCCTATTTAAGCCTTCCGGCGCTGACCGGATTTTTAAGAAGGGAAGGGGTTGATGTTACACAGAGAGATATTAACATAGAGTTTTTAGAGGTTCTCCTTAACAAGGACAATCATGAGTATTTTTTAGAAAGGATAGCTAACAGGCTTTCTAAGAGGACCCCTACAGCCACAGGAGAAAAAGAAGATTACAGTAGCCTTATAAACGCACTCGAAGAGATACCTGTTTTTGCCAGGAAACTGGATGAAGCAAAGGCTGTCTTACGAGGCGAGGGTTTTTATGATTCTAACCAATATATGGAAAGCCTCGGTAATATCGGCAAATGGCTTAACCTGATATCTCATGCGTATTACCCTTCGGAATTAACGCTTGTCGGCAATAACCTGACCAACTACTCTGTCTACTCATCAAAGGATGTCTTTGAGGCAATAAATAATGAAAAGGAAAACATCTTCCTTGACATATTCAGAAAGCACTTTCTAAAATCAATCCTTGCGGACGCCCCGGGACTTGTAGGCATATCCGTTACATCCACATCGCAGATAATACCAGCCTTTACAATGGCAAGGCTTATAAAAGAGGCAAAAAAGGATATCCACATAACAATCGGCGGCGGCGTCTTTACAAGACTCATAGATAATATATTCAAACAAGATGCCCTCTTCTCGTTTATAGATAGTTTTATAGTCTATGAGGGTGAGCATGCCCTCCTTACGCTGATACGCGAGCTTGAAGATAAAAGGGATTTTACCAAGGTCCCGAATCTTGTTTACAGACATAATGGAAGGACGGCAATGAACGAGCCATTGATAGTGGAGGATGTAGACTATCTCCCCACGCCTGATTACGACGGTTTTCCCTTATCGCTTTATTTTACGCCGAAATTGGTTCTCCCGGTGCAGACCTCGCGGGGGTGTTATTATAAAAAGTGCGCATTCTGCAACCTCCATGTTGACCAGATGGTATTCAGGACAAGAAAGGTTGATACGGTTGTGGAGGATATTAAAAAGCTGTCGCAGAAATACAATACAAAATATTTTTTCATAACCGACGAGGCAATGCCGCTTCCTACCCTTAAGAAATTTTCAACCAGGATTATAGAGGATAAGATTGACATAAAATGGATAACCGGCATGAGATTTGAGAATAAACTAGACGCAGGGCTTATAGAAAAGGCGTCAAAGGCAGGGTGTCTTAAATTTGTATTCGGCCTGGAGTCGTCCAATCAAAGGGTGCTTGACATGATGAAAAAGGGGATACAGAGGGAGACCGTTGACAGGATTATTAAAGACTGCCTTAAAAAGGAGATGGCAATACATGTTTATCTTATTACAGGCTTTCCAACCGAGACCAGGGATGAGGCCATTGAATCAGTGGATTACATTTTAAACAACGAGACCCTTGTAAATTCTTTAGGGTTTTCCTGCCAGCCGTCGCTCTTTGAGCTTGAAAAGTCGTCTCCAATCATGGATTTGCCGCCATCTTACGGCATTACCAAGATTATGGAGCCGAAGGGGCATGACCTAAGCCTCGGCTACCGTTATGAAGTTGACAAGGGTATGACGCCTAAAGAGGCAGAAGAGACATATAACCAGATAATGGATAAGACATATGAAAAGCTCTCCCCCTTCCCCTTTACCTACTCCATGTCTGACGGGTTATTATATATTGCAAGGTCTAAAGGCGAAGGGATTTCTGCCCAGGCTGCAGAGGCAGAGGGTCAAAAAGAAACAACAGTGTCTTAGGAGACTTGACTTCGTCTATATTAAGGCCTAAATTATCAATTGAATAAACAATCAGATAACAGGAGGTAACAAAGATATGTCAATAAGAGAAAAAAGGCATAAGGAATACTGGAAACCAGAAGAACCTGTGGTTGTACAGGAAGATCCCAAGGCAGCAGCGGCGGCAGCAGAGGAGGAGGCAAAAAAACCCAAGATAACAATAGAGGTTGAAGGTGGCGCCAAATGGACTACCTCAATGGATATTATGCTTCTTATCTCTGCCAAAGAGGAAAGGGGTTTTGGGATTGCAGGATATTTTGTTTCAGAGGATAAGACCCCGCCGACAACAAACTCAAAATGGGTTGTCATACCCCAGAGTTACCCATTAGCCACCTTTTACTCAACAACGATTGGATATACATTAGACCCAAAAGACGGGATGAAGACCATCTATGTGTGGTGCAGGGATGGGGAGTGGAATGTCTCAACTGCGGCTGTTGTTACTATACTTTTAACCTCATACGAATTTATCAAAAAATGGGGCCAGCCGGGCACCGGTGCGCTGGAGTTTACTGCGCCATCTGCAATTGCACAAGGCCAGGACAACAGTTTTTATATTGTTGACACAGATAATCACAGGGTCCAGGTATTTGATAAGGATTTTAATTTTATCAGACAATTGGGCGAAGGCAGAGGCAAGACCGATGGAAAGTTTTATTACCCAAGGGGTGTAGCAACAGACGCATCATCAGGGGATGTATATGTAGTGGATTCCGGAAATAACCGGATACAGAAATTCAGCGCCAAAGGAAACTTTATTAAGCAATGGGGCAATGTCGTAAAACCTGTGGAAGAAAAGAAGCCCGGTGAGATGTCATACAGTGACGGCAATGAAACCACTTTTAGCCGGGGTGGAGATCCCAGTGTGGAGCTCTACGACCCGTTAAATGCAGTGGTTGACAAGAATGGGAATTTATTTGTTGTGGATTCCGGCAATCATAGAATCAAGAAATACGACAAAGAAGGCACACTGCTTTTAGCATGGGGGATTAACGGGAGCCTTGACGGCATGTTGCATTATCCATCTGATATTGAGGTAGATGATTCGCAGACTGTATACGTCTCTGACATGGGCAATAATCGTATCCAGAAATTCGACAAAGAGGGAAAGTTTATCGGGAAATGGGGTAGAAAGGGGACAGGTGATACAAATCTTAAATTGCCGTTAGGCATAGCAATCGACGCCTCAGGACACCTGTATGTGGCGGATTCCGGCAACCATCGGGTCCATAAATTTGACAAAGACGGTAATTTTATAGACGGCTTTGGCTTAACAGGCGCCGGCGAAGGCGAATTCAATGCCCCGGTCTTTGTTGTAACCGACAAAGAGGGATATATCTATGTCCTGGACAGAACTAATGCAACAGTGCAGAAATTCAAGTATGTGCCGCGGCCAAAAGAGGAACAAACTAATAATAAGGGGTGAGAAAATATGGCTATAACTATATTATACGACACTAAATTAACAGAGGCGGTAGTGCGCCAGGAGGTAGACAAAAAGGAGCGGGCGGGTGATTTAAGCCTTATGGAGGAATACCATAAAGAGGTTGACCCCATATACGATATTGACGATGTTATAGACAGGGAAGAGGAGTTTGACAAACTATACGAAAAGTTTTTTTTAAACAACCTCGGCTACGAGAAGGTGATAAAAGAGGTCTTTGATGAATTCCCTTTTTTAAACGAGAAGATAAGCGATATATACATTAATATGGACCTTATGAGGGAAGAGGCCAATTTAATGAAAAAGGACCCTGACGAGCCTGGCAATTTAAGAAAAATAAAATTTAAGATGAGGCCTGAGATATTTGACGACAAAAATGAACTGAGAAAGTCCATAAGACACGAACTTATGCATGTTAAGGATATGTTTGATGACGATTATGGCTATGATATAAAGGTTCCTGCCGGCCTTAATACTACAGAGGAAAACTTTTTAAGGGATAGATACAAGATATTGTGGGATATATATATTGACAGCCGCCTTATAAAGGAAGGCAAAGAAACCATGGAGACCAAGGAGAAGAGGTTTGCATGGTTTAGCGGCATATACAGGAAGCTTCCAAATGAGCAGAAGGTCGTTATGTTTGACAACTTCTGGAATAAGGAGAAGATTACCCATAAAGAGATACTGGATATGGCGGCCGACATGATGCAGGCGGTGCCGTTATTGGGTGGGGATGCCACTGATGCAGAATTGGAAAAGGAGAAGCAAACCTACTGGTCAGGCAGGCCCTGTCCATTATGTAAATTTCCTACCTATAAGTGGGCAGAGGATGTTCAGCTTCAGGATGAAAAGGCAAAGAAACTGCAAAATGCCATAAAGGCGGATTTCCCAAAGTGGACGGTAGAAGAAGGCCTGTGTGAAAGGTGCGCAGAGCTTTATAAATTTAATGTAGAGGAAGATGAAAGGGAAGCTAATTTATAAACCCGGACAACAATGGTAACATATGGGCAAAGGGCTGGAGGTAGATAGATAAAATGGCTTGTATACGTCTTTATTCATGCAGTTTATGCGATAATCAGGAGGCTTGCAAGGAAGATAAGGAAGCCCACGATAAAACTATTATTGCGGACAGGATGGCCAAGGTTAAGCATAAGGTGCTTGTCATGAGCAATAAAGGCGGCGTGGGAAAGAGCACAGTCTCTGCAAATCTTGCGGCATCCCTTGCAAAGAAGGGATATAAGGTTGGTATTGCCGACGCTGATATACATGGTCCAAATATCCCTAAGATGTTTGGGGCTGAAGGTAAGAGGCTCAGGATAACGGATGCCGGCATACAGCCTTATGAGGCATTTAACTTAAAGATTGCCTCTATAGCCTTTCTCATGGAGGGGACAGATGAACCAATTGTCTGGAGGGATGTTTGGAAATACGATTTCCTCCAGCAGTTATTTGGGTCATTTAACTGGGGTGAACTTGACTACCTGATTGTTGATCTGCCTCCTGGAACCGGCAACGAATCTATAACTACGATAGAACTCGTTAACAAGGTGGGCGGGGTTGTGATAGTTACCACGCCGCAGGATGTGGCGCTTTTAGACTCAAGGAGGTCTATTACCTTTTCCAAAATAAACAATCTTCCTATAATTGGAATCATAGAAAATATGGCCGGTCTCACATGTCCGCATTGTGGCAAGGATGTAGAGGTATTCAAGATAGGCGGCGGTGAAAGGGCGGCAGTAGAAATGGGGGTTCCCTTTTTAGGCAGGATACCTATAGACCCAATGATAGCTGTGAAGGCTGACAGCGGCGAGCCTTATATAATTGCCTGCCCGGATTCGCCGGCAGGAGAGATATTTCAGGAGATTGTGGATAAGTGTGATAAATTTGTAAATAGTAATGTAGTTAATGTAATGTCATAATTTGTTCGGGGTGGATTTTAATGGAAAAAGAAAGATTATCTGACAGGAGGCAATTCTTTAAAGAGACCTTTGTAACTGTTGCAAGCTATGCAACAGAATTGTTGCATAAGGAAGATAAGAAATCAGATAAAAAGCATAAAAAGATTGTTTATCTGCGTCCGCCTGGCGCAGTGGCGGAAAGTGAGTTTATTTCCCTTTGCACAAGGTGTGATGAATGTATAAAGGTATGCCCTTATCAGTGCATAGGATATGCTGACTCAGATACCGGGTTAGGCACCCCTGTAATAGTGGCAAGGGTTTCAGCCTGTAGATTATGTTCAGACTTTTCATGTATAACGGCTTGTAAGGGCGGCGCATTGAAACCTGTTAATAATATGAGAGATGTAAAGATGGGGGTGGCAGTTATTAATAAGAAAAGGTGTCTTGATTATGCTGAGGAGAAGTTCTCAGCCTGTCAGCAATGCTATAGACAGTGCCCCTTGAAGGACGAGGCTTTATACCTTGATGATGACTATAGACCTGTTTTAAGGGCTGAAAAGTGTGTAGGGTGTGGCATATGTGAAAATATTTGCCAGGCTGTAAACTCTCCTGGCGCCATAAGTATAACCCCTGCTCAAAAATTAATTCTTACTCAATAAAAAATAAGTAAAAAAAAGCTTGACAAGGATATTTTAAACTGTTATAGAAGACCAACTTATTTGAAAATGTTTTTTATCTGGTGAAGTAATAGATAAGCAGAAAGGTTATTACAACCACATTGACAACAAGTCCAATGAATATAAGATAATCAGCAGGTGTTGTTTTCCAGTTTTTAAACATGGAAGACAGTATAGTATTAAAAGATAAGTTTGTCAAATTAAATTTGAGGTGAGGTTAAGATGCAGGAAAAAAAGTCAGGTAAGGCAGGCCCGGCCGTATTTATAATAGTATTAATAACCACATTGATATTCTTTTATTGGATTCTTACCAAGGCGCAGTAAAAAAATCTCAAACCTAAAGGTTTGAGTTGCAGCATGGAGTAACTCAAGGCTTTAGCCTTGAAAATAGCAAAGGAGAAAGGCCATGAAAACAGTTATCAGTTTTATCATTGCCCTGGCAATAGTCGCGGTATATTTTATAGGGCTTGATGCAGCGCTCTTAAAGCTCCAGGGATTGTCGCCAATATATAAACCTTAGAGGCTTTTGTTTAGATAGCTATCAGGGGTGGTATGCCTGTCTTACTAAAAAATAACTTAAAGGAGCAGAGACGATGAAATTATTTTCAGTTGTTATCAGTAAAGGCCTCTTTAAAAGGGGGTTTATAGCAGCCCTGTTCTTTTTTGCTTTTCTATTTGCCCTCCCGCTTTTAAAACCAGCAAAATTTTTTCTGATTGGAACTAATACGGCACATGCCTCTGAACAGGCTGTCCAGGCTGAAAAACCCGCAGATGCAGAGGCAAAGCCGGAAGCCAAAAAAGAAGAATACCAGCCGGCGCCAAAACTTAAAGCAAGCGATTATCCTCAGAACAAGTATATAAACGGCAGGGTTATGGCATGGCTTACAGCGCAGTTGCATCTCTGGTTCGCTGCGTTTGTCCTTGCCGTTCCCATCTTCGTCTTTATTATAGAGGCCATTGGTATGGCCACAAAGGACGAGCGGTATGACAAGATGGCCTATGAATTTATTAAGGTAAGCCTCACAGCGTATTCCGTAACTGCCGTATTAGGCGGTCTTCTCTTATTTACATTAATAATATTTTATCCTGATTTCATAAAATACATGTCAGGTGTCTTCAGTTCAACCATGCTTGCCTATGCCTTTCTTTTCTTTGCAGAGAGTCTATGTCTCTACATCTATTATTATGGCTGGCATGCAATGGAGACAGGATTCAGCAAGTGGATGCATCTGACCATAGGATGGATGTTGAATGTGGTAGGTACAACGATGATGCTCCTTACCAGCGCGTGGGCTTCATTTATGATGGCGCCGCATGGTGTAAGCGCCACCGGCGTATTTGAGGGGAATGTATGGGCTGCCATACATAACCATCTGTGGAATCCGTTAAACCTCCATAGATTTGTGGCAAATGTCGCATTCGGCGGCGGGGTCGTCGGCGCATACGCGGCCTATAAATTTTTAAGCGTGCAGACAAAAGAAGAAAAGGCCCACTATGACTGGATGGGCTATACGGCAAACTTCATAGCCATAGCAGGCCTGCTCCCGCTCCCCTTTGCAGGTTACTGGCTTGTGGCAGAGATATACGCAACTAGCCAGCAAATGGGCATAACCCTTATGGGCGGCTCATTTGCATGGTGGTTTATCATGCAGGCAATTCTTATCGGCGGACTCTTTCTTTCTGCCAATTATTATCTGTGGTGCGGGATGGAAAGAACCAAGGGCGCGGAGAGGTACATCAAATACACCAAATATATTGCCTTTGTCATAGTTATGTGTTTCCTTGTATGGTTTACGCCTCATACATTGGTTCTGAAACCAGGGGAATTAAAGGCCCTCGGCGGACCATATCATAAATATCTTGGTCCACTGGGAATTATGCCTGCCAAGAATACGGCTGTCAACATAATGCTGATATTTACCTTCCTGAGTTTCACGCTCTACAAGCGCTGCAGTAAGATTGCCACAGTTTCATGGGCTCCTCTGGGTAACACCATACAGATGGCAATATTTACGGCCGCCGTAATCAATGTAGTCATATGCGGCGTCTATTTCGGCTACTTTACCAATACTGTATATAAGGTCGCGTCTTCGGTCCTGCAGGTTTCATCCACCCTTACGGTGCTTATATCAGTTACAATTATAGATATATTCATGTTCAAAGGCGCTAAGGAAGCAGCGCCGCTTGAATGGGGCAAGATGCCTGACAGGAGTCAGTATGCCTTGTTCGTTCTCGCAGTAACATTTACATGGCTCATGGGTCTTATGGGTTTTATACGGTCTGGCATACGACAGCACTGGCATGTGAACGGCGTATTCAGGGATGCTTCTCCTGACGCCTTTACCCCGACCATTGGATATGGGGCGCGGGTAATATCCACGGGTGTTATTATATTCATGGCCATTATAATATTCATATTCTGGCTTGCCCAGTTTGGCGCGAAAAAGAGCTTTAAGGCAGCTAACCATTAAACCAAGAAACCATGCTGCCGCAGCTAAAATCTTTGAAACAATATCAGTTACGGCAGCGATTTTAGAGGGGGTATGAGATGAAGACCTTTTTAAAGATAGTGATTTTCAGCTTAGGAGTAACATGCGTCTATGCGTTTTTTGCAAACATAGTTATTCCGCAGGTTAGGCCAGCGCCGCCCCCTGTAGAGGAAAAGCTTGATTTAGGTTCCATGACTATGGAGCAGTTTGTAGGACTTGGAGAGAAGGTATTCAACGATATATGCACATTGTGCCATAACCCTGTGGGAGGGAGGGCGCCCCTCATGATTCAGGCAGGTAAGGACGGCCCGCCTATTGGAGCCAGGGCTGAGGAAAGGGTAAAAGACCCAAGATATAAGGGTAAGGCAAAGAATGGCGAGGAATATATACGGGAGTCTGAGAATGAACCCTCTGCCTTTGTTGTTCCGGGTTATGGTGTCAAGGGTACCAATGACACCGTGAGCCCAATGCCTGTTACTACCAGCGGCGCCATTGGTTTAACAGACGCGAAAGTGGATGCTGTTATTGCCTATTTCCAGACAAATGCGGGTGTCCCTGTTACTGTTAAGATACCGACAGGGGCTCCGGCTCCTGCCAGTACAGAAGCGGCTGCCCCGCCTGCTGCGCCGGCAAAGACCCCGGAAGAGTTTGTAGCAAAGTACGGTTGCGGCGTCTGCCACAAGGTAGCTGGCCAGCAGGGTCCAATATGTCCTGATCTTATGCACATAGGCGCAGTAGCAAAGACACGGATTAAGGATAAAGATTACAAGGGTAAGGCAAAGGATGCCGCTGGATATATAGCAGAGTCTATTTTAGAACCAGGTACATTTGTAGCGCCTGGTTTTCCTCCGGGTGTCATGCCCCAGGATTTCGGGGCTAAAATCCTTGCGCAGGAGTTTAATATGATGGTTAATTTTCTATCAAATTCCAAATAAGAGATATTATTAGAGATAATCCCCGTTAGGCCTTGTTATTATGTTTAGCGGGATATGATAAATCTTGAGGAGGTCCAACTGGATGAAGATACCAAGATTATTGCTGTTTGTAATTATCCTATCTGTTGCATACAGCGTATTTAAACTATTCGGGATTATAGTGAAACAACCAATCCCAACAAGTCTTGTGCAGATGTACATGTTTTTTGTTACGGTTATGAGCCTCTTGTGGATTACATCCACGGAAGAGGGTATGAATGGGCTTGTGGGACCGATAAAGGCTCTCATAGAAGACCCTAGTAAAAGGATATTGAGGAATATCGTGTTTCTTATTGTCCCGCTGCTTGGAGCAGGGATAACCTATGCGCAGTTAAGGCCCACCTACGAGGCGCCTGTGGAACTGCGGTCCATCCACCCTGCGCCGCCGTCTACAATTAAGGTATTTGGCAAGACATTTAATCTGATGACGTTGGAAAACCCTTATAGAAAGATAGAAAAGGAAGACCCTCAGAAATTTGCGCAGCTTGTCAAAGAGGGGGGAGAAGTATTTTTTAAAAATTGTTTCTACTGCCACGGCGATAAGCTGAACGGCAGAGGGCATTATGCGCATGGCCTTAATCCCATTCCGGCTAATTTCACGGATGTGGGAACCATCGCTCAGCTGCAGGAATCGTTTCTATTCTGGAGGATCACAACGGGGGGACCTGGTTTGCCCAAAGAAGGGGCTCCATGGATATCTGCCATGCCTATCTGGCAGAATTTCCTGACAGAGGATGAGGTGTGGAAGGTTATACTCTTCCTATACAACTACACAGGGTATGTGCCGAGGTCATGGGAAAAATAAAAGAGGTATTAA
The DNA here is from genome assembly GCA_030690165.1 of Deltaproteobacteria bacterium. Classification (NCBI taxonomy): domain Bacteria; kingdom Pseudomonadati; phylum Myxococcota; class Myxococcia; species Deltaproteobacteria bacterium. The sequence goes on from JAUYHF010000049.1 coordinate 28,333, forward strand.
GAAGTTAAGGGGTTAGGATTCCTCTAATATCAATATTATGAAAAGGATGGTCAAAAACCTATGAAGAAAAAACTCCTAATTTTAGTTGCCTTAAGCATTATATTGGTTTCAATCCCGGCTATTGCGGCCCAGGGCAATAAAGAAAACGGGAAGGTAATATACGACAAAAAATGCTGGTGGTGCCACGGTGAGAACGGCGCAGGCGACGGGCCTGCTGCCAATTTTTTAAGTCCCCCGCCAAGGGATTTTACGGCAGGCTGGTTTAAATTTAAGTCAACACCGTTTGATGAGCTTTTTCCCGCCGATGAAGACATCTTCAGGGTGATAAGCGGAGGCACGAATCACGCTTCTTCATGGGGTGGTCTGTCAGGCACAGCCATGCCAAACTGGGACGATAAGCTTAAGGAGCAGGAGAGGTGGGACTTGGTTGCGTATATTACTGATTCACTCGGCCATCTGGAGAAACCTAAAAAACCGTCAATTGATTATAAGAATCAGGTAAAGACATCAAAGGAAAGCATTGGAAAGGGCAAAGAAATCTTCCAAAAGTTGTGCGTAGAGTGCCACGGAGAGGAAGGGAAGGGCAGTGGCACAAAGAAATTAAAGGACGACCTCGGCTTCAGGGAATGGCCGAGAAATCTTACAAAACCATGGACATTCAGGATTAATAACGATCCCAAAGAAATATATACCCGCATATCCGTTGGTATCCCTGGAACGCAGATGCCGTCATTTGCAGATCCAGCCAGCAAAAAGACACTTTCTGACGAAGAGAGATGGAATGTTGCAAACTATGTAAACTCCATCGGTGATGATACAAAAAAGCCGAATGACGCGGATACTGTCCTGAAGGCCATAAGGCTTGAAGGGGAATTACCTGACAAGCCTGATGATCCGAGATGGAAGGAAGCACAACCCACAAGTTTCTATCTCATCCCCCAGATAATTGCAAAGGAGAGGTTTTTTACGCCCACGATAGATGGCATTACTTCCAGGGCATTTTTTAATGATAAGGAGATTTCAATACTGCTTGAATGGGATGACAGGACAAAGAGCATACCTGGGGATGAAAAGGCAAAAGAGCTTGCAGAAGGCAGCGATGTGTTTGAGGACAGCGTGGCTCTGCAATTTTCCGTAACAATACCTGAAGAGATGGAAAAGCCGTATTTCGGCATGGGTGACAGCGCAAAGCCCGTCAATATCTGGCAGTGGAAAGGCGGGAAAAAAGACTCACCCGAGAGCGTGAAACTTATCAATGCCAACGGCTTCCAGAAGATAGAACAGAGAGACGCTGCAAAGGCAGGTTTGAAGGCAAGCAGCGCCTACAGTAACGGCACATGGCGGGTTGTTATGAAGAGGCCGCTTACAACTGAAGAGAAAGACAAGGACATACAGTTTGTAGAGGGTAAATTCATACCTCTGGCATTTGCCGCATGGGATGGCAGCAACGGGGAAACAGGCTCAAAGCATGTCCTGTCAACATGGTACTGGATACAGATGAAACCCGTAACATCCAATACCGTATATATTATTCCTGTTATTGTAGGATTGTTAGTTTTTGGCGGCGAGCTTTTACTTATCAGGAAACCAAGAAAGTAGCTGCCCAAATTGACTGATAGCTGTCATTAAGCTTAGCTAAAAAGAAATGATAAAATATATAGAGAGGCAGGAGGTGTTACATATATGAAACGTTCCGAATTTATATTAGGCGGTGAAGATTTTAAAAGGTTGACTGCCGCGCAGCTTATGGAGATAGATGTAAAAACATTTACCCCTGAAGCCGCATGGGAAGAGATGGCAGAGGCTATGACAAAATGGCATTTTGGGAGTGTTCCCATTGTTGATGCGGAAGACAGGCTTTTGGGAGTTGTTGGAGAAGAAGACCTGCTCTCAGCGCTTATAGAAGGAAAAGACTTGAGTAAGATAACAGCCCTGGATATTATGGGGAAAAAACCTGTTACCGTTACTGAGGATACAAATGCAGGGGAGATTGGAACCCTCCTCCAGAAGGAGCGCCTTATAAGGGTTCCTGTAGTGAAGGGTGGAAAACTCGTAGGGGTTGTGGCGAGGCGGGACCTCCTGTTTGGCTATTTGAGAGCTACTTCAAAACCACCGCTCTGGTTATAAATTATTTTCCAGCCCTTTTTCTAAGTTCAGCCATAATCTCAGGGGTAATTTCTTTTAAACATTTTTCCCTTGCGTATCTTTCCACGCCCTTTTTAACCATGCCCATGAGAAAGGTAGGCACTTTTGAGAGCCTTTCCTGCGCTTCTTTTGTCCAGAGTATTTCTTCTGCCCCTCTGACTCTTTGACTCTTTGACTCTTTGACTCTTTGACCCTCCGGTTCATATTCGCACCACGGGTCTTCTCCCATAATACTGGAAGTCGCTGCAAGCGCCCTTGCCCTGCATCCGCCGCAGGCCTCTTTATAATCACATTCCCTGCATCTCCCCTCATAATTTGGATTTCTGAGAGACTGAAATACCGGCGATGTTGTCCATATCTGAGACAGGCTTGCCTCCATAAGATTTCCCACTTTTGTCGGCATATACGGGCATGCCGTTACATCGCCTTTAGGGGTAATCCTGAAATATCCTGTGCCTGCAATGCAGCCGCTTGTTGCGCCTTTTAAAAGCTGGCTTTCAGGATTAAGCTTATGAGCGATCCTCAGAAAATGCGGCGCGCACCTTGCCCTTACCATCATTCTCCCTTCATAATCTTTTTCTGCCTTTACAAGATATGTCAGGGTTTCCTCATATTGTTTGGGTGTTATGTCTGTCATTTCCTGTCCCCTGCCTGTGCAGACAAGAAAGAATATGTTTGCTGCCCTGGCCCCTTTTTTATACGCAAATTCTATTATATCCGGTATTTCTGAATAATTGTCCTTTGTTACAGTCACCTGAATCTGAAAATCAAGGTTGTATTTTTTTAAGATACCCATTCCAGCAATGGTCTTTTCCCAAGCCCCTTCCACTCCCCTGAACCTGTCGTGATATGATGGGCCTATTGAATCAAGGCTTATCCCAACGCCCTTGACACCGCTTTCTATCATTTTTTCTACAGTCTGAGCATCAATGAGCGTTCCATTTGTTCCAAGCACAACCATCAACCCTTTTTTCGCTGCATAGGAAAAAAGATCAAAGCAGTCATCCCTGAGCAGAGGCTCGCCGCCTGTAAAGATGAGCATTGCCTGCGGGTTGACAGCAGTTACCTCGTCTATGACCCTTTTTGCGTCATTAGTAGATAGCTCGTCGTTCCCATGTTCCAACTCTGATGCGTCAAGGTAGCAGTGCCTGCACCTCAGGTTGCATCTTTTTGTTATATTCCAGGATATGAGAAAAGGTATAAAATCCATAACTTCCTTGTGAAATTATCTTGGTCGTATTTTAAAACCTCAGAGGAGACAAAGTCAATGATTTTCTGGTGGCTTGACAGTGTGGTAAATTTATGTATGATACAAAAAATACAAAAAGACTTGACAAATATATCAAGGTTGATACCATCTTACATTATTTTATTTATTGGAAGTCAGAATATTTTATGAGTTTAAAGACATTTAATCACGGCATACATCCTTCTTATAATAAAGAGTTAACTCAAAGCAAAAAGATAGAGAAGGCATCCCTTCCATCTAAGGTTGTCATCCCTCTTCAACAGCACATTGGCGCCCCTTGCAAGCCGCTTGTTAAAAAGGGAGATACGGTAGCAGAGGGGCAGAAGATAGGCGAGACAACCACCTTTGTTACCGCCCCTGTCCATTCTTCAATCTCAGGAAAGGTTAAGGAAATAGAAAGACTCCCATATCCCGGCGGCGGCAAGGTCTTGTCTGTCATAATAGAAGGAGACGGGACAGTAAAGGATTGGGGGAGCGGGGACACAGACATTGAGCTTGAATCGCTCGCAAAGGAAGATCTAAGGAATATTATAAGAGAGGCCGGGATTGTAGGCATGGGCGGGGCTGCATTCCCTACGCATGTGAAATTAAGCCCGCCAAAGGGAAAAAGGATAGATAGCTTCATCCTCAATGGATGTGAGTGCGAGCCGTATCTGACATCCGATCATAGGCTGATGCTTGAAGAGCCTGAAAAGGTCTTGTGGGGTATGAAGGCCATGATGAAGGCAGTAGGGGTTGAGAACGGCTTTATAGGCATAGAGGAAAATAAATCTGATGCAATAGATGCCCTTGAGAGAGTAACCAGAGGCAGCAATATAAAGGTTGTTGCATTGAAAACAAAGTATCCGCAGGGCGCTGAAAAGATGCTTGTAAAGGCCGTTATAGACAGGAAGGTGCCTGTCGGCAAGCTCCCCATGGATGTGGGCTGTGTGGTAAACAATGTCGGGACAGCGTTTGCTGTTTATGAGGCAGTCAAATACAAGAAGCCTTTGATTGAAAGGGTTATAACTGTAAGCGGAAACGGTGTAAGAGAGCCGAAGAACCTCCTTGTCCGGATAGGGACAAGCTTTGAAGATGTTTTAAACCAGTGCGGCGGGATAACAGGGGAAGGCGAAAAAGAGGTTTTAAACGGCGGCCCGATGATGGGGATTGCCCAGACAACCCTTGAAGCGCCTGTAATAAAAGGCACATCAGGCATAACAGTCCTAACGGGTAAAGAGATAAAGCCGTTTAAATACGATCCGTGCATAAGATGCGCAAGCTGTGTTGAAGTTTGTCCTGTAAACCTCATGCCGTATAAGTTAGGCGATTTAGGGCGGCTTTACAGACTGGATGAATTCAAGGCATGGGGCGGCATGGTCTGCATAGAATGCGGCTGCTGCTCTTATACATGCCCCTCTAAAAGGCCGCTCCTGCACTGGATACGGGTAGGAAAGGTTAAGATAAGGGAGAGGGAGAAGGTGTAAGTACAAATTGAAAAATGCAAAATGTAAAATGCAAATTTACAAGATAGAATTTTAAAAATTTTGCAATTTACAATTTGCAATTTGCATTTTTCGATGGAGCGTAATAATTTAAAAGCTATGGAAGAGAAAACAGCAGATAAACCGCAAGAAAAATTGGCTCAGGAAAAACAAATAGAGCGACTTATTGTATCCTCTTCTCCCCATTTTCTGAGGGATGAGGATATCCCAAAGATTATGCATGCTGTCATTTTAGCGCTCTTACCTGCTGTGGCTGCAAGCGTATATTTCTTTGGCTTTAGGGCGCTCATGCTTATAATCGTATCTGCCGTGTCATGCCTTATTACAGAGTATGCCTGCCAGAAGATAAGAAAAAAGCCTGTAACAATTAGAGACGGCAGCGCGGCTATCACAGGCATTCTCATGGCTTTGACCCTGCCGCCGAGTTTTCCTTATTATGGGGCTGTTCTGGGTTCAATATTTGCCGTAGGCGTCGGTAAACAGCTTTTCGGCGGAATAGGCTACAATATATTTAATCCCGCGCTCCTCGGAAGGGTATTTTTACAGGCAACATATCCTGTAATGATAACCACATGGAGCGAGCCGCTTTCTAAGGCTGCAAAGGCAGGTGTGGATGCCGTGTCTGCGGCAACACCGCTGGCGCTTATGAAATTTGAAGGTAAGTGGACATCGCATCTTGACCTTTTCTTCGGCAATACACCTGGTTCTATTGGAGAGACATCTGCGCTTGCAATACTTATGGGCGGGCTTTATCTCCGATACAGGGGTTATATAAACTGGAAGATGCCTCTGGGCTATCTTGGCTCAATGGCATTTTTAGGCGGGATATTCTGGCTTATAAACCCTTCAAAGTATCCTGATCCGCTCTTCCATATCCTTGCAGGCGGGGCAATGCTCGGCGCATGGTTTATGGTGACAGATATGGTGACATCGCCGGTAACGCCGCTTGGACAATGGATATTTGTGATATGCGGGGGGTTCCTCGCTATTATCATCCGTTTATTCGGCGGCCTTCCTGAGGGAGTGATGTATTCCATACTTTTGATGAATGCCTTTGTGCCGTTATTAAATAAACATACAAGGCCGCGATTTTTCGGAGAGGGAAGTAAGGTGTAACTCAAACCTTTAGGTTTGATGGTCTCAAGGCTGAGGCGGGTTCAGGTTTGCAACCTGAACCCATAAGTTCGTGATTTTGAGAGATGTGAAATATTCAGGAGCAGGTTACAAACCTGCTCCCGCAAAAGCCCCGTAAGAGACTGAAGGTCTTACGAGGCTTGAGTTACAGAAAAATGGGAGCAGATTGAATAATCTTGTTGTAAAAATGTTTCTCGTCTTAACGGTTATTGGTGCCATATCAGGCGGCATACTTGCAGGGGTTTTTCATGTTGCTGACCCGCTTATTCAGGCAAACAGGGAGAAAGAACTCAAGGAGGCAATATTTATTGTATTACCGGGGGCAAAGGATTACAAGATTATGGAAAAAGAGATTGATAAAGAAAAGATTACTATATACAAAGGTGTTGATGCAGATGGCAAACCAGTAGGACTGGCATTCATTGCAGACGGAGGCGGATTTCAGGGGAACATACGAATTATGGTGGGGCTGAACACGGATTATCTAAAGCTTAGAGGCATAAAGGTTCTTGAACAGAACGAGACCCCTGGACTTGGGAACAGAATAAAAGAACCTGCATTTGTAGACCAGTTTAAAGGTCTTGAGATTAAGCCGAAGATAGAATATATTAAATACCGCAAGCCTGAAAAACCTAATCAGATAACAGCAATAACCGGCGCCACAATTTCATCGGATGCGGTCGTAAAAAATATAAACAACGCAGTGTCAAGGGTGTTGAAGGCATTTCCGCAGGAAGAGACGGTGAAATAATGGCAGACAACAATTACAATCTCTGGTATGAATTAAAAAAAGGGTTCTGGCAGGAGATACCGCCGTTCAGGCTTGTGCTTGGAACTTGTCCTACTCTTGCTGTTACGAATTCTGTTATCAATGGGGTTGCAATGGGGCTGGCTACATTGTTTGTCTTACTCTGCTCAAATATAACTGTGTCTGCTATCAGAAAGATTGTGCCTGCCCAGGTAAGGATTGCGGCCTATGTTGTCATCATAGCCATGTATGTTACGGTCGCAGATATGTTTCTTGCGGCCATGTTTCCGCCAATATCCAAGGCGCTTGGGCCGTATGTGCCGCTCATTGTGGTAAACTGCATTATTTTGGGAAGGGCAGAGACATTTGCGCAAAAGAATCCGGTATTCCCCTCTATAATGGATGCATTCGGTATCGGCATGGGATTCACAATGAGCCTTGCTGTAATGGGGACAATAAGAGAACTGCTTGGATTTGGCAGCATACTGAATATAAAACTTCTGGGTGATTGGTTTGAGCCGTGGATAGTCATGATACTCCCGGGCGGCGCATTCATTGTGTTCGGATTTTTGGTGGCGCTGGTAAATTATCTGTCAAAAAGAAAGGCTGAAACAATCTGCCATTAAGGAAAATTGCAGATTGAAGATTGAAAAATGCAAAGTTAAAGGAGACTTTAAAATTTACAATTTGCACTTTTCAATTTTCATTTTGCAATGGAGCAAAGCGACATGAAACTAATACTTATATTCATATCAGCATCGCTGATTAATAATTTTGTGCTGACCTACTTCCTCGGCATCTGTCCGTTTCTCGGTGTGTCCAACAAAACAGAGAATGCGCTCAATATGGGGCTTGCTACTACCTTTGTTATGACACTGACCGCCGCGATAACATGGCCCATCTATACTTATCTGATAGTCAGGTTTAATGTGCCATTTCTCGAGTATATCTCTTTCATCATAACCATAGCCGCGCTTGTGCAATTAGTTGAGATGTATATAAGAAAGAGCAGCCCGGCGCTTTACAGGGCATTGGGCATATTCCTCCCTTTGATTACAACAAACTGCGCTGTCCTGGGTCTTGCGCTTTTCATGGTTTTGAGAAAATATAATTATCTGGAGAGCATAATCTTTGGGTTCGGCACAGGGGCAGGTTTTACCCTTGCCATACTTATGATGTCGGGCATCAGGGAAGAATTGGAATTTGCGGATGTGCCGGAGGTATTTCAGGGCGTCTCAATAACATTGATTATTGCCGGCATGCTGGCGCTGGCATTTATGGGATTTGCAGGGCTGATAAGAGGGTAAGTTAAAATGCAAATTGCAAAATGCAAATTGCAGAATGCAAAATTACGGAGGCATTTCCAGATTTTCAATTTGAAATTTGCACTTTGCATTTTCCAATGGAGCAAAGCGACATGACTGGCAACATAGTAATCATATCAATGGTAAGTATGGGCGGCATTGCTGCGGCCTTATCGCTTTTTCTTGCCTATGCGGATAAAAAACTCAAGGTTGAGGAAGACCCGAGGATTGAGGCTCTTTTAAATATCCTTCCCAATACAAATTGCGGCGGCTGCGGCAGGGCAGGGTGCAGGGTGTTTGCAGAGGCGCTGGTACAGGGGACAGCCTCTGTAACAGGTTGTGTTGCAGGCGGTCAGGCTGTAGCTGATAATATTGCAGAATATCTCGGTGTGGGATCTGCTCAGGCCAACAGTATTGCGGCTGTTGTGCTGTGCAGGGGTGGCAATAGAGAAGCGGTAAGGAATGCGGTCTATAAAGGTGAGAGAACATGCGTTGCCGCCAATCTGACAGGCGGTGAAAAAACTTGCATTTATAGCTGCATCGGATACGGCGATTGCGTCCGCGTCTGCCAGTTTGACGCAATGACTATGAATGAGAACGGCCTGCCTGTTGTATTCCATGATGTCTGCAACGGGTGCGGCGCATGCGCAAGGGCATGTCCGAGGGATATTATAGAGATGCATCCGATTGAGCATAAGCTCTTTAACTATTGCAGGAACAAAGATAAAGGGGCTGTTGCGCGAAAAATATGCAAGGTGTCATGTATCGCGTGCGGTCTGTGTGTAAAGGATTGCGCAGTAGAAGGCGGCATAGAGGTGATAGACAACCTCGCTGTTATAAATTACAATAAATGCCCTCAGGACGACCAGCCTACAAAGAGATGTCCGACCGCCTGCATCCTTTTCGGGGAAGAGGAAAGTATGACAAAAGAGGCATACGAGGTATCTCTGCCAAAAAAAGCGGTTTAAATCCCTCCGTCAAATTATTAAAAAAAGCTAATTAAATCTTAACTGAAACTTAACCGTATTCTTGATATAATTATTTAAAGATGGTGAATAAGATTAAAAAAAATAACAGCAAAAAATGGTTTACGCCGGTAATTATCTCCCTCTCGGTTATCGGCCTTGGCGGCGGCTACTGGGTATCTTCTTATTTCGGCGGCAATCATTCGGAGGAGATAACGGATCTGGCCTCCATCAAAGGCGGAGAAACCAGGCCGACCATGTCGCCGGCGCTCTTTGTCGGCAAGGCTTCGGCAGCCTACGCTGTAGCAAAGGAGATACCGGAGGTATTGGACCATATTCACTGCTACTGTGAATGCAAGAAACACCACAATCACAAAAGTCTTCTGACCTGTTATGTGACTAAACACGGCGCCGAATGCGACATCTGCATAGATGAGGCGATCAGGGCATATGAACTTTATAAAGAAGGCAAAGACACACTCACTATTAGAAAAACTATAGACAAAGAGTTTTCCCAATTTTCCCATTAAGGAGAAGAGCCTTGGGCAAAAAAGAGATTCTGATTATTATAGGGTTGGTTATACTTTCATTAGTTGTGGGCGTTGTGATTGGAAAGATGAAAGGCCAATCAGCTAAAAAGGATATTGCCTCACCGCCGGCTGCATATCAGGACAAGGCTCAAGAAGCAGCGCAGTCTCCAATCAATCAGCCGCCGTTTGGGCAATATGATTACACAGCGCAGATTCAGATGGTATTAAAGGAAAGACCCAACGATGCAAAGGCATTTGCAGAGGTTGGAGATATCTATTTTGACCAGCACAAATTTATTGACGCTATAGAATATTACAAGAAAGCGATTGCCATGGACCCTCAGGATATTGATGCATACAATGATATGGGGCTTTCTTATCACTACATAGGCAAGTCAGATGATGGGCTTAAATATGTGGAAGAAGGAATAAAAAAGAATCCTGCCTATCAGAGGCTATGGCTGACAAAGGGTTTTATACTTGCTATCAGGGGAAATATTGCTGATGCAAGGTCTGCATGGGAAAAGGCCTACCGCCTTGACCCTAATACTGATGTTGGAAGGTCGGCTGCAGGTTTTCTTGAGCAGTATAAAGGGGCCGCCAAGTGACATGCTGCAAGATTCAACTTAAGGGGCGGCAGTGACAATATCCGATAAAAGAGTAGTGCAGACTATTGGCAGCAGGATATGGGGTTTTTTTGGCTCTTTGAGGCTTACGCTGTTTGTGCTCTTTTCCCTTGCTGCATTTTCTGTGGTAGGCACAGTTATACAGCAAAACCAGCCAACAGAATTTTATAGCGGGGAATATGGCAAATGGGCGCCTTTAATCCTGCGCATTGGTCTGGAAGACATGTATCATGCCTGGTGGTTTTCAACCCTCCTATTGCTCCTCATTTTGAATATAATTGTATGCACCATTGACAGATTTCCTCCAAAATGGAAGACCACTTTAGAAAGCAAGGCAGATGTTGACGCAAGGTTCATTAAAAATCTGCTGAATAAGCATACGTTGATTCTTCAGGACGAACCCGCCTTTGTAAGGGAAAGGATACTGAATATCCTCAGAAAAAGAAGGTATAATGTAAAAGAGGCAAGATCCAATCGGGGGGCAGAGGGTATGTCTATATACGCATGGAAGGGAAGGACAGGGAGGTTCGGTTCTGATGTTGTTCATGTGAGCCTTCTCCTGATACTCTGTGGTGTTATAATAGGGAGTATAACCGGCTTCAAAGATTTTGGGGCATTTTATGAAGGAGAGGTTATAACCGTACCTGTAACAGAATTAAGATTAGGCATAGACCGTTCATGGCACGGTATTCCGCTTCCAAAGATAGATAGGCAGAAAAAAGCGTCCGATATCCAACTGCGTCTTGATAAATTCTGGATAGACTATTATGAATCGGGACAGATAAAACAGTATAACAGCGTCCTGACGCTTAGTGACAGCGGCAGGGAGGTTATTAAAGGAAGGCAGATATGGGTTAATGCGCCGCTCTCTTATAAGGGCATGACCTTCTATCAGAGCAGTTACGGGACGGCATACGACAGGGTGAAGCAGGCTGAATTTTATTTAAAGAACAGTAAGACACATAAGACAATAACCCCGCCTTTTACCGCCCTCTGGAATACCCCGTATGATATTCCTGGCACTGATTATAGAATCAAGGTTGTTGGTTTTGTGTCTGATTTTGCATTTGACCCTGCAACCAGGACAGTATTTCCAAAGTCAGCAGAGCATAATAACCCGGCGATAAATATAGAAGTGTATAAAATGGGCAAACTTGTATCCAGACCGTGGCTGTTCTACAATTATGCCGACCTCTTCGCAGCCATGCCTGATTCTGATTATGAGCTTGTATTTAGTGGCTATAAGGGTATATTATATACAGGTCTGTCCATCAATAAAGATCCGGGGACAAATGTTGTGTGGATTGGGTCTGCATTGATGGTAGTCGGCTTTTTTATGGCCTTTTTTATCTTCCATCAAAGGATATGGGTCAATATAAGAAAAGGCAGTCTGGAAACAGAGGTGCACATCGGCGGGATGATAAATAAAAATAAGTTTGTTTTTGAGAGGGAGTTGTCGGAAATAGTTGACGAGATTAAATCCGGCAGTTCCGGAGGGATAAAGCAATGAAAGTTATAATGAGTCTTTTATTTTTTGACATGGCATACTATTTTTATCTGGCCACAATGATTTTATATTTCGGTTACTGGATATTCAGGAAAGAATGGCTTGGCCAGGCCGCAACTGTTCTGGCAATTATCTCCACATTTGCAATCTCAATGATGCTGATATTCAGGACTAAGGAATCCGGTCATGCCCCATTTTCAAATCTCTACGAATCAATGGCCTTTTTTGTATGGATAACATCCATCGCCTATCTTGTCATGGAGTTTAAATACAGGATAAAGGTCGTGGGCGCATTTGTAATGTCTATTGCATTTATAGCAATGATTGCCACATCTCAGCTGCCATATCGTTTTCAGGATATCCAACCGCTCAATCCGGCGCTTCAGAGCATCTGGTTTGAACTGCATGTGTTCGCGGCATTTATAGGATACGCCGGTTTTGGTCTGGCATTTGGCATGGCCTTAATGTATTTAATAAAGGCAAGGTTTGAGGAAAGGAAGTCATCTCATTTTTTGATAGACAGGTTCCCAGCGTCTGCAATCCTGGATGAACTCAGCTACAAGTCAATAGCGTGGGGTTTTATATTTTTTACGCTCGGAGCGCTTATACTCGGCGCTGTTTGGGCAAATAAGGCATGGGGGACTTACTGGAGTTGGGATCCCAAAGAGACATGGAGCCTTATTACATGGTTTGTCTACGCAGCCTACCTCCATGCGCGTATTACAAGGGGTTGGAGAGGGAAAAAGGCTGCCTATGTTGCCGTCTTTGGGTTTTTATCAACCATATTCCTTTATTGGGGCGTAAGTTTTGTCTTGCCCGGTCTGCATGCTTATGCATCGCAATAAAAGAGGTTTCTTTCTATGAACACTCCATCAACTGAGAACAAGGGTTTATCCAGCAAGACGGCAATTGCCGTTGTTGTAGCGATAATTGTATCTGTGGTATTATTAATAATAACAGGGCAGAGGCATAAGTTTGAGCCTGTTTTGGAAGGGAAGACTGCCCCTGATTTTACCCTGCCCCAGATAGGTTCACTCGGCGGCAAAATGGTCAAACTTTCTGACTACAAGGGCAAGGTGGTTTTTGTGAACTTCTGGGCAACATGGTGCAAACCGTGCGAAGAAGAGATGCCGTCTATGCAGGTGATGTACGTGGCGCTTAAAAAGCAGTATCCGAATTTTGAAATCTTGGCTGTAAGCATTGATAAAGGGGCCCCTGATATAGTAGAGTCCTTTGCAAAGAAATATGAGGTTACATTTCCCATACTACATGATAGAAATGGTAAGATAAAAGAGATTTATAAGACTACGGGTGTTCCGGAGACTTTTATAATAGACCAAAATGGTATTATAGCAGAAAAAGTATGGGGGCCAAGGGACTGGAGTAAACAGGATAGCATAAGAACAATTGTTGAACTTTTAACAAACGGGCCAAGAGCGGCTGATAAGTATAAGCAGAAGAAGGCAGAGTATTGATGTCATTAAGATTTTATCCAAGTATCTTTTTCTTATTTTTTTGCGTTTCATTTTTGACATATCCGTTAAATATAAATGCTGCCGGGCAGGATTACTGGGCAGATGCAGGAGTGGTCAGGGTCGGGAAGAAAAAGCCGGTAGAGGCCCCTGATTTTGTGCTTAATACACTTGACGGCAAAAAGGTTTCCTTAAAGGGATTTAAAGGCAAGGCAGTATTCTTAAACTTCTGGGCTACATGGTGCCCGCCCTGCACAATAGAAATGCCTTCTATGGAGACCATTCATAAAAGATTTAAGGACAAAGGGCTTATTGTTGTGGCGGTAAATTCTGAAGAGGGTGAGAAAAAGGTCAGTAAATTTATTAAAAAGAAAGGTTACACATTCCTTGTTCTCCTGGATACCGATGGTTCAGTAACAAGCGATTCTTACAGGACAGTCGGACTTCCCACCACATACCTGATTGACAGGCAAGGCATGGTGGTTGGCAAGGCAGAGGGGGCAAGGGAGTGGGATTCCGCGGAGTCGTTTCGATTGATAGAGGAGATATTAAAAAGGTGACGCAAGATGTTTCAATACCCATAGTATTTTTATTCGGCCTTCTTTCATTTGTGTCCCCATGCGTCCTGCCGCTTGTGCCGTCCTATATCTCGTTTGTTACAGGTATATCCTTTGAAGAATTGACAGATAGTAACGGCGGTAAAGAACTAAAGAAAGTCATACTTATAAATTCGCTCATGTTTATATTGGGCTTTTCCGCAGTCTTTGTAAGCCTTGGGGCATCTGCAACCTTTGCTGGTGAGATCTTGCGCACCTATCAGGATGTAATCAGAAAGGTGGGAGGCATAGTAATTGTACTGCTTGGCATCCATATTGTAGGCATAATAAATTTCAGGATACTGCAGCAGGATAAAAGACTGCACTTTTTTAGGGAAAAGCCGGCAGGTCTTTTAGGCTCATTTCTAATCGGCGTCGGCTTCGCAGCAGGCTGGACTCCATGCATAGGGCCGATACTTGCAGCTATCCTTATGATGGCGGCTTCATCTGATACCCTAATGCAGGGGGTGCTCCTTCTTATTATTTACTCCCTCGGGCTTGCCATACCATTTTTTCTTACCTCTCTTGGCATCACTACATTTCTCAAACACTTCAATAGGCTTAAAAAACACATGCGGGTTGTTTCAATAGTAACCGGCAGTTTTTTGATTATCACAGGCATCTTGATTTATTTTAATTCTTTTGCTATACTCACCAGGCATATAAACAGTCTGTTTTCATAATGCTGTTTTTAAAAAATACGGTTTTATCTTTTGTTTCCAACCGTTCTTCTTAAATTATGGTCAGAGTTGAGATATATTCAAAAAAAGACTGCTGCCTCTGTAATAAGGTCAAAGAGCTTATAAACAAAGTTGGCTTAGAGGTGCCGTTCTCTTACAAAGAGGTGGATATCGCTGATAGTGAAGAACTTCTCAGAAAATACGAGAGAGATATACCTCTTGTTTTTATAAACGGCAAAAAGGCATTCAAGTTTAAGGTGGATGAGGTTGAATTCAGAAAGAAGCTGAGAATAGAGTTGATAAAGAGCGGCTTGTCCCGGATGTGGAGTAAAAAAAGTGTGGAGCAAAAAAGAGTATTTTAGTTAGATATTGCCAATTCACATAGCCGTTTCCACAACATTATATTTCATTCCTCTAATATCTCATAAATATCCTTTTCTACAGGATACCCACAAAATCTGCAGGTTGACCCCGTTAGAAGTTCCTGTTGATAATGTTGTTGCTTCAGGATAGTTTATCTCCTTCGGAAAGAGACTTCTAACGGGGTGAATAAGTTAAGATACATATGCGACATTAAGGAATAATGGATCATTATGCGAAGGCATAACCGATATTTAGTAGAATGGGAGGCTATAGGAGGTTTCAGCATATGCTCCATAGCCTTA
>JAUYHF010000050.1 GCA_030690165.1 Deltaproteobacteria bacterium
TGCAAGTCTTACTGCTTCTTCCTTAAACTGCTTATCGTATTTCCTGTTCACTTTCCTTTCTTGCATTTCACACCTCCTTAGGTTATATGATTCTACTATAACCTAACCCTTTGGTGTGTCCACTATTTCGGGGGAGGTGCATTTGCACCATAAGATGTAAAAAGTCGCTCCCCGCACGGGAGCGTGGGTTGAAACGAACCAAAGGCCATTAAAATAAAACAAAAAAGGAGAACAGGTAATGGGGAAAAAGACAGTCATATTAAGCAGCATTTTTGCCTTCATGCTTGCTATTGCTGTTTCTGGCTGCGGTCAGCAGCTAAAACAGGAAAATGAACAACTGAAGGGGCAGGTTCAGACCATGACGGACGAGAATAATAATCTGAAAAATCAGGTGGCAAACCTGACAAAGGCGGGAGATGACCTTAAGGCTCAGATAGCATCCCTGACTCAGGAAAAAGACAACCTGAAAAAAGAGATCGAGGCATCAAAGGTCAAATCAGCAGCAAAAACCACTCCTAAAAAGAAAGCTGCGAAAAAGAAAAAATAGTATAGCTTTTAAACAAAAAAACCTTTGGTTCAAATAAAAAGGGGAGTATAAACTCCCCTTTTTTATTTTATTATCTACTTTTCGTTCTGCCAAAAATCTTTACAATTATTGCCTTCTTAAGTATACTACTAAGCCTATGTCAAATATTATTGATGGAAAGGCCGTTGCTCATAAATTCAGGGATAAATTAAAAGATGCGGTTAGCTTCCTCAGTGGGTATGGCTCAAAGCCGGGACTGGCTGTAGTACTTGTTGGAGATAACCCCGCCTCTTTAGTCTATACCAAGGCGAAGGCAAAGGCATGTGAGGAACTGGGCATTAATTCTTTTCAGTACACCCTTCATAAAGACATCAGCCAGCCAGACTTACTATGGCGGATATCTGAATTAAATAACGACCCAAAGGTTCACGGCATTCTTGTTCAACTCCCGCTTCCCAAACACCTTGATGAAGAACTGATTTTAGAGGCTATATCGCCTGAAAAGGATGTGGATGGTTTTCACCCGTTTAATGTAGGGAGGCTTGTCGCCGGCAAACCCTTATTTCAGCCCTGCACACCGCTTGGCATTATGAAACTCCTGGAGGACAGCGGTATAAATGTTTCAGGCAAAGATGCTGTGGTTGTAGGCAGAAGCAATATTGTCGGCAAGCCGATCGCCATTATGCTCCTCCAGAAAAATGCAACTGTTACTATCTGCCATTCAAAGACCATCAATCTGCAGGAAAAGATAAAGAGGGCGGATATATTGATTGCGGCAGTCGGCAGACCGCATATGATAAAAGGAGAATGGATAAAACAAGGGGCTGTTGTCATAGATGTCGGCATAAACCGCCTTGATAACGGCAAACTTGCAGGAGATGTGGAATATGAAGAGGCCTTTAAAAGGACGTCATTTATAACTCCGGTGCCGGGAGGGGTCGGGCCAATGACAATCGCTATGCTTATGTATAATACTGTGGAGGCAGCGAAAAAACAGGGGTTAGAGGTTAAAAAATGATTATTACGAAGAAAAAAGGATTTTCAAAGATATTGGAATATCTAAAAGGCAGAAAGAATATCTATCTCTTTGGCTGCGATTCATGCGCAGAACAGTGTGAAACAGGCGGAGAGAAGGAAGTAAAGGCAATGGCTGAATTGCTAAAAAAAGAAGGCAAAACCATAGCTGGCTTTGCAATACCTGACGAGACATGTTACAGCATGCTTATTAAAAAATATTTCCGTGAAGATAAGGAGGCGGTTGAAAATACTGACGCATTTCTTGTGCTTGCATGCGGCGCAGGTGTAAAGGCGGTTGCTGACTCGGCAGGTGATGAAAAACCGGTGTTCCCGGCTCTTGATTCTCTATATCTTGCAAATGTTACAAGGTATGGTCATTTTTTTGAAGGCTGCTCCCTTTGCGGAGAGTGTGTTTTAGGAGAGACAGGGGGTATATGCCCGCACACCCAGTGTCCTAAAGGGCTTTTAAACGGTCCTTGCGGAGGGATGGCAAACGGTAAATGTGAAGTCAATATGGAAAATGCGTGCGCATGGGTGATGATTTATCAGAGGTTAAAGGCTCAGGAAAGATTGGATGTTTTAAAAAGGATAGCTCCACCAAAAGATTATTCAGGCAGCGTAAAACCCAAAATGTTAGTTGTTGAATCAAGGATAAAAAAATAGAATGCAAACCCTAAAACAATCGCTTGCGTCAAAAAAATTCACCATCACGGCCGAGATATGCCCGCCAAAGGGAACTGATACTGTTGATTTTCTTAAAAAGGCGCGGCTTTTAAAGGATAAAATAGCTGCTGCAAATGTTACAGATAATCAAAGGGCTGTGATGAGGCTTTCTTCCCTTGCATGTTCTGTGCTTTTGATTAGAGAAGGCATAGACCCTGTATTCCAGATGACATGCAGGGACAGAAACAGGATTGCGATACAGTCAGATATACTGGGCGCATGGGCCCTTGGCATAAAAAATATCCTTGCCCTGTCAGGAGACCATGTGTTATTCGGGGACCATAGGGAGGCAAAGGCTGTATTTGATTTAGACTCTGTTCAGCTTGTTCAGGTCATAAAAAAGCTTAATAACGGAACAAATATGAAGGATACCCCGCTAAAAGGCGGAACAGGGTTTTTTATGGGCGCAGTTGTTGCGCCTGAGGCGGACCCATGGGAGCCTGAGATGATAAAGTTTGAAAAAAAGATAGAGGCCGGGGCAAGGTTTTTCCAGACCCAGGCTATATATGACATGGAGAAATTTCATAAGTTTTATGAGTATGCCAAAAAAAATGATGTAAAGATTTTAGGGGGCGTCCTGCTTCTGAAATCCGCAAAGATGGCCCATTTTCTAAATGATAATGTCCCAGGCGTAACAGTGCCAAAACATTTTATAGACGAGCTGGAAAAATCAAAAGATCAGCTTGAAAAAGGCATAGAGATTGCGGCCAGACAGATAAAGGAGTTAAAGTGTTTCTGTGACGGTGCGCATATCATGGCAATAGGCCAGGAGGAAAGTGTAGTTAACATAATTGAAGCGGCTGGATAGAAATCGGGCTTGATGTGTTTCTTGCAATATTTGTCCTCTTTCCATGGAAAAGACATGAGCCAGATAAATGTGATGGGAGTGGATGAGCTGCAAAACCTATGAAGGAGATTGTAAATACAGACAGGGCGCCTAAGGTAATAGGGCCTTATTCTCAGGCTGTAAAGGCAAACGGGTTTATCTTTGTCTCTGGCCAGATACCCATGGACCCTGATACAAACGACCTTGTAAAAGGGGATATCGCAGAGCAAACCATACAGGTTATAAAAAATATAAAAAATATCCTTGAGGCCGGCGGCTCAGGTCTTGAGTGTGTTGTAAAAACAACAGTATATCTGAGAGATTTAAAAAAGTTCGACGATATGAACCGGGCATATGGCGGCTTCTTTACAACCCTTTTCCCGGCAAGGGCTACGGTGGAGGTCAGTAATCTTCCCAAAGGGGTTGATATTGAGATTGATGCTATAGCAATTGACAGGGCGGGCAGGTAGATTGAGCGTAGTTATGCTGCCTTTGTTACGGCCCCTGACCTTATGCATCTGGTGCAGACTCGGATTCTTCTATTTTGCCCCTTTGAGGCAGCTTTTACTATCTGAAGATTTGGGTTCCTGCGCCTTTTGGTCTTATTATTCGCATGACTTACGTTGTTGCCGAAATCAGGGCCTTTGCCGCATATTTCACAAACCATTGACATATCTATAACCTCCGTAAAATAATAGAGCGTAAGTTTATAACATACATTATAGTTAATTGCAAGAAATTTATGGGTTTATGAAGATAACAACCGGAAATATTATCTTACTCATCTTTGTTTTTATACTGATGGCGTTATTATTTCTATACATTGATTTTGCCAAAGACGCAGGCAGGTATAAGGCAGAAAACAACAGAGCCGATGCTATAGTTGTGCTTACAGGCGGACTTGGAAGGGTTGATAAAGGTTTTGAGCTTTTTGCAGGTGGAAAGGCGGGGTACCTTATCCTTGCCGGGGTGGCCAAAGACGCAACTCTTGAGTCCATATTTTTTCAGAGGGATTTAGTAAAGAGCAAGTTAAACATTATATTGGAAAAAGGCTCTACAAGCACATACGAAAATGCTGTGGAGATAAAGAAGATTATAGAAAACAAGAATATAAGGTCAATAATCCTCATCACCTCGTTTTATCACATGAAAAGGGCGTCATATACTTTTAGCCGAGTCCTTCCCGGAGAAACAAGACTCTATATCTATCCTGTTGCAACACCCAATTTTGACGAAAAGATGTGGTGGAGAGGCAGAGGGCCTGTTCTTTTGGCGGGAGAATTCTTTAAATTTTACTGGTATAGATTACAGTTATAAAAGAAGATAGGTGTTAAGCTATGTTTAAGATAGCCTAACACCTTTATTTTTACACATCCGGCAAAGTAACACCTTTTCCGGCAAACTGGATATTTGCCGCATCATTGCATCTTGGAGGCGATACCGCATGTATGCCGCCGCATTTCGGGCATTTACCCACAAAGGTGCTCAGCACAAAACTCTCACCGCATCCCTGACAAGTTGCTTTAAGGCCGCCGTTAGGAATTTGCGCCTTTCTTACGCCGCCTCCGTGTGCATTATATACGAATTCAACCAACTCTCTGCCCATAGAAAACGGCCCGGCGCCGCCTGGGGAACAACTTCCACAATCACCCATTTTAAACCTCCTTAAAATTTTGTAAATATTACTGATGGAAATTTTATCTCATCTATCTAAAAAAAGCAATGGGGAAATTACCCCGCCCCTTCAATTTCAATGCCATTATCCTTTAAAAGCCTTGTTGTTATGCCCTGTCCTTTTACAAGTTTCCCATTTTTACAGATAAGCATTACACCGCAGGATGGGCTTTTTTCTTTAAGCACAGCCTTTTTTGCGCCGCAGAATTTAGCAATCTTTAAAACCTCTGTTGCCCCTTTTTTAAACTCCCTTGTTAGTGTCCTTCCGCTTTTATCTATTACATCTTTTCCCCGTATTTTGGCCTCAAGCCTGGGCGTTGGGAGGCCGCCAAGCTGTTCAGGGCATATCGGGATTAGGCACTCTTTTGCATAGCTTTTGATTAGTTTTTTATTTAAGGCATTTGTTCCGTCATACCGGCAGTTTATTCCAATAAGACATGCGCTGATTAGGATAGGCTTTTTCTTCTGTGCCATGTTATTCAAATATCTTTACACTGGGATTTTCCATTGCGCCTTCTGTGTGCGGATGGTCTTTTACAAGCACCCTCCGTCCCTTTATCTCCAGCTTTCCCTCGGCGAAGAGTTGTATCGCCTGCGGATATATTTTATGCTCTTCTTTTAGAATCCTTTTGGCAAGGGTTTCCTCTGTGTCATTATCATAGACAGGCACAGCAGCCTGGATGATAATCGGGCCTGTATCAACGGCTTCATCAACAAAATGAACTGTGCATCCTGAAAATTTTACACCGTATTCCAGCGCCTTTTTCTGGACATTGAGCCCGGGAAAAGAAGGGAGGAGCGCTGGGTGGATATTCATAATCCGCATCGGGAATGCCCGGATGAAGACTGGAGTTAAAAGCCTCATAAACCCTGCCAGAATAACAAGGTCCACTGAGTTTGCCTTGAGTATTTCTACAAGGTGAGTATCATAATCTTCTTTGGAGGAGAACCGGTTTTCCTGAATGATAAATGCGGGGATATGATGTTTTTTGGCGCGCTCAATTGCCTTGGCGTCCGGTTTATTGCTTATTACGGCCTTTACTGCGGCAGAGAGCCTCTTTGCGCTAACCGCGTCTATTATTGCCTGAAGGTTCGTGCCGCTGCCTGAAACAAGTATGCCGAGATTGATCATAGGATTACAACAGAATCCTCTTTAGGGCTTCTTTTTTCTATATTGCCTATTAAAAATGCCGTCTCTTTTAATGCCTTCAATCTCTTTACGGCATTGTCTGCATCTTTGCCGGCTACAATTATCACCATGCCTATGCCGCAGTTGAATGTGCGGAACATCTCCGTTTCTTCTATCCTGCCCGCCCTTTGTATGATTTGAAATACAGATGGAATCCGCCATCTGTTTTTGAAGATTTTTGCCTTGCAGATACCAGGCAGTATCCTCGGTATATTTTCAATAAGCCCGCCGCCTGTGATGTGGGCTATGCCCTTTATATTAAATTCTTTCTTTAACGCAGCTACAGTCTTCACATATATCTTTGTAGGCGTGAGGAGTTCATCGCCTACGCTTTTCCCAAGACCTTTTATCCTGCTTTTTAAATTCAGTTTTAATTTCCCGAAGATAATCTTTCTTGCCAAAGAGTAACCGTTGCTGTGCAGGCCGCTCGACGCAAGTCCTATAATCTTATCCCCGGGTTTTATTTTTCTGCCGTCTATGATTTTTCCTTTATCAGCTATCCCGACTGCAAATCCTGCAAGGTCATATTCGCCGTCTTTGTAGAAACCGGGCATCTCCGCGGTCTCGCCGCCGACCAGCGCGCATCCAGCCTCCATGCACCCCTTTGCAATGCCTTTTATGACTTCGGCAGCAGTCTTTGCATCAAGCCTTCCTGTTGCAAAATAATCCAGAAAGAAAAGCGGCTCTGCGCCGCTTACGATTATATCGTTTACGCCCATTGCTACAAGGTCAATGCCGACAGTATCATGCCTCTTCATCATAAAGGCAATCTTAAGTTTTGTCCCAACTCCGTCTGTTGACGAGACAAGCACAGGGTTTTTGTATCTTTTCAGGTTTAATTTAAAGAGCGCGGCAAAGCCGCCGATACCTGCCATGACCTCCTGCCTTGCTGTCTTTCCGGCAATAGGTTTTATAAGCTTAACAAGCCTTTCGCCCTCGTCTATATTTACCCCTGACTTTTTGTAGGTAACGCCTTTCAAAAAAATCTCCTTTCGGCAAAAAGGTTAATCCAAGTGGCGGTTAAAGTCAAATCTTTTTAATAAAAGGTAATGTATTATTTCTTGTGTCAGAAGCAAGAAAGGGGTATCTCCATGGTAAGCCAATACCAAAACAAAAGGAGGATACCCCATGACTCAAAGAGCCACAATAGAGAATTATGCACAGGCAGTAAGGATAGTCAAGG